>NZ_JBHSRW010000227.1:0-3525 GCF_042659205.1 Leucobacter soli | reverse complement strand
TCAGGAGCATCGACGCCGCGGTCACGGCGAGCGCGGCCAGCACCCCGCGCCACCCCCAGAGCTCGTGCGCGAGACTGCCGACGGGCGGCGCGACCAGCGGCGCGACGCCTACGACCATCGCGATCAGGCTGAGCGCCTTGACCGCGTTCTCGCCCCGGCTCAGATCGGCCGCGATCGCCCGGGCGAGCACGATGCCGGCCGCGCCGGAGATGCCCTGGACGAGTCGCAGCGCGATCAGTACCTCGATGGTGGGGGAGAAGACCGTCGCGACGCTGGCCGTGGTGAAGACGGCCGTACCCGCGATTAGGACCGGCCGCCTGCCGAGCGAGTCGGAGAGCGGACCAAGCACCAGCTGCCCCGCGCCGAGGCCGAAGAAGAAGAGCGAGAGCGTCAGCTGGACGCGCGACGGCGAGGTCTGCAGGTCGGCGGCGATGCTCGGGATCGAGGAGAGGTAGAGGTCCGTGGCGAGCGCGCTGGTAGCGGCGAGCAGGCCGAGTGCGGCGAGGAGCCCGGCGGTGAGTCGCGGCTGGGCGGTGGGCACGGCACTCCTCACGGATCGGTTCTTCTGCGATTATGAGCGTACCGCTTGTGCTTGGCCGTCCAGCGCAGCGATGCCCGACTGCAGTGCACGGTGCCGGCGCGCGGCACAGGCCATCGCGGCGAAGTTAGACTGGATCGATATGTCCGAACGCGGCACCAGCGCGTGAACACCGGAGGATCCCACCCCATGAGCGAGCAGCCCGACAGCGCCCGGCCCGAAGCCCTGAGCGAGGAAGAGATCTTCGAGCAGAAGCGCGTGCGGCTCGAGAAGCGCGAGCGCCTGAACGAGGGGGCCGAGCTCGGCGGCGGCGCCTACCCGGTCGTGCTGCCCGTCACCGCGACCATCCCCGAGGTCCGGGCGAAGTGGGGGCACCTCGAGGACGCGCCCGACAGCGCGAGCGGCGAGACCGTCGGCATCGCGGGCCGCGTCGTCTTCCAGCGCAACACGGGCAAGCTCTGCTTCGCGAGCCTGCAGGCCGGCGACGGCACCCGCATCCAGGCGATGGTGAGCCTCGCGGGGGTCGGTGAGGAGTCGCTCGCCCGCTACAAGGAGCTCGTCGACCTCGGCGACCACCTCTTCGTGCGCGGCGAGGTCATCTCGAGCCGTCGCGGCGAACTCTCGATCATGGTGCAGGAGTGGCGGGTCGCGGCGAAGGCGCTCGCACCGCTG
The DNA here is from genome assembly GCF_042659205.1 of Leucobacter soli. Classification (NCBI taxonomy): domain Bacteria; kingdom Bacillati; phylum Actinomycetota; class Actinomycetes; order Micrococcales; family Microbacteriaceae; genus Leucobacter; species Leucobacter soli. The sequence continues at coordinate 2,315 of NZ_JBHSRW010000227.1, read as the reverse complement.
CCGAACATGTACGCCGAGCTGAACGAGGAGACGCGCGTGCGTCAGCGCTACCTCGACCTGATCCAGCGGGAGCAGGCCCGCGTCAACGTGGTCACCCGCGCGAAGACCATGGCGAGCCTGCGCAAGACGTTCGCCGAGCGCGACTTCATCGAGGTCGAGACCCCGATGCTGCAGACGATGCACGGCGGCGCCTCCGCCCGCCCCTTCGTGACGTACGCGAACGCCTTTGACACCGAGCTCTACCTGCGCATCGCGCCCGAGCTGTACCTCAAGCGCGCCGCGGTCGGCGGGCTCGAGCGCGTGTTCGAGATCAACCGCAACTTCCGCAACGAGGGCGCAGATTCCACGCACAGCCCCGAGTTCGCGATGCTCGAGTCGTACCAGGCCTACACCGACTACAACGGCATCGCCGACCTCACGCAGGCGCTGATCCAGAACGCGGCGCTCGCGGTCAACGAGGGCACCGAGCGCGAGGGTACCCGGACCGTGCGGTGGGCCGACGGCACGCTGTTCGACCTCGGCGGCGACTGGGATCGCATCTCGATGTACGGCACGCTCTCGGAGGCCGCCGGCCGCGAGATCACGCCCGAGACGAGCGTCGAGGAGCTGCTCGCGCTCGCCGAGGCGGAGGGCGTCGAGGTGAGGCTTCCGAACCACGGCAAGCTGGTCGAGGAGCTGTGGGAGCACTTCGTGAAGGACGGCCTCACGGCGCCGACCTTCGTGATGGACTTCCCGGTCGAGACCAGCCCGCTGACGCGGCACCACCGCTCGATTCCGGGCGTCGTCGAGAAGTGGGATCTCTACGTGCGCGGCTTCGAGCTGGCAACGGGGTACTCCGAGCTGGTCGACCCCGTCGTGCAGCGGGAGCGCTTCGTGCAGCAGGCGGCCGAGGCGGCGCGCGGCGACGACGAGGCGATGCGGATCGACGAGGAGTTCCTGCGGGCGCTCGAGCACGGCATGCCGCCGTCGGGTGGCATGGGTATGGGCATGGACCGGCTGCTCATGGCGCTGACCGGCCTCGGCATCCGCGAGACCATCCTCTTCCCGCTGGTGAAGTGACGGTTCGTCCTTGTCGAACCGTCATCCTGCGCGGAGACGCGCAGCGACGGAGTCGCAGGATCCCGCCCCTCGCATGAGAACCGGCGATCCGCCTGCGGCAGACGCAGGATGACGAGCACGATGTGAGCGGAATGGAACTTGACCCGCGGGCTGCGGCTGGCAGCCCCCTCTATCGGCGGGCGCTCGTCGCTCTCTTCGGGGCCGGTGTCGCGACGTTCGCGCTCGTCTACTCGCCGCAGGCGCTCCTGCCCGACATCGCGCGGGAGTTCGCCATGAGCGCGAGCGCATCGTCGTTCGCCATCGGAGCGACCACGCTCGGGTTGGCCGCCGGCATGCTGGCCTGGGCGAAGGTCGGAGAACGCGTCGGCCGAGTGTGGGCGATGCGCTGGGCCATGGTGCTCGCCGTCGCGGTGGGGCTCATCACGCCGTTCTCGCCGGGATTCGCCTCACTGGTCGTGATGCGCTTCATCGAGGGGCTGATGCTCGCGGGGCTGCCGGCCATCGCGGTGACCGCGCTGGCCGAGACGGTGGCGCCGCTCGCTCTCGGCAGCGCGGTCGGCGCATTCATCGCGGGGAATACGATCGGCGGGCTTTCGGGTCGTATTATCGCGGCCACGACCGCCGAGTACTTCGGCTGGCACGGTGGGCTCTTCTGCGTTGCTCTCCTCGCTCTCGCGGGGGCCGTGCTGTTCCTCATCCTCATGCCGGGGCCGGTCGTTCCGGCGGCGAGAAGTCTGCCGGTATTCCGTGCGCTGATCGAGAATCTGCGTACTCCCGCCGTGGCCGTCATGGTGGCGCAGGCATTCCTGCTGATGGGCGGATTCGTCGCAGCCTACAACTACCTGGCGTTCCGTCTGCAGGCCGAGCCGTTCGGGCTCAGCCCGGCGCAGGTGTCGTGGCTGTTTCTCGCCTACCTCGCTGGTGCAGCGGCCTCGCGCGGCGTGTGGCTGCTGGTGCGCACGGCGCCGCCGACCGGTGTGCTGCTCGGTGGCCTGGCGACGATGCTGCTCGGGCTTGGCGTCACCCTGCTGCCGTGGCTCCTCGCCATCATCGTGGGCCTCGTGCTGTTCACGGTCGGCTTCTTCGGCGCGCACTCGGTCGCGCTCACGCTCGCGAGCCGACGGGCGGGCGACGGCGGTCGCAGTGTCGCCCCCTCGCTCTACAACCTCGCCTACTATGCCGGATCGACGCTGTTCGGCTGGGTCGGCGGGCTGGCCTTCGCGGCCGCCGGCTGGGGCGGTGCGGTGGCCATGGTC
>NZ_JBHSRW010000226.1:0-3555 GCF_042659205.1 Leucobacter soli | reverse complement strand
CTACGCCCGGCTCAGTGCCGGCTCTGGGGAGGGCGCCTCCAGTGCCGCGCGCCCGCGGATCCTTCTCGCCGCCCCCTACGGCGATGCGTCGAGCGCTCTGCTGCGCCTCGCCGCCCTGCCGGTCGAGGCCGTTCATGCGGATCTCGTGCGCGGCGCGCTGCCCGACGGTGCATACGACGGCGCGCTCGTCGCGAGCGCGTTCGCGGGTAAGCAGTTCGTCGCGGGTGTCGTCGACGGACGCAACATTTGGCGCACCGATCTGCGTGCGGCCTCGGACGCGCTCCAGGCGTTGCGATCCGCGGGTGTCGACGTGGTCGTCGGGACCTCGAACTCGCTGCAGCACGTGCCGCACGACGTCGAGGAGGAGACGAAGCTCGATGCGCGGCTGAGGTCGTGGCTCGCGTTCGCCGACCAGAAGGTCGGGCAGGTTCGCGTCCTCGCCCACGGCCTCGAACACGGCGCCGAGGCGATCGAGGCGGAGCTCGCCGACGCCGATCGGGTGCTCGCGGATCGCGCGGCGGCCCCGGGCGTGCGCGTCGACGACGTGCGCACCCGGGTCGCGAAGGTCGCCGATCCGGATCGTCGCCGTGCGGCCGAGCAGGATCGCCGCGACGCGCAGCGCGCGCTCGGAATCCCGCTGCTCGCCACGACCACGATCGGATCCTTCCCCCAGACCGCGGAGATCCGCAATGCCCGCGCGGCGTTCACGCGCGGCGAGATCGATCGCGATGCGTACGACGGGTTCCTGCGCGCAGAGATCGAGCGGGTCATTCGCCTGCAGGAGGAGATCGGCCTCGACGTCCTCGTGCACGGCGAGGCCGAGCGCAACGACATGGTGCAGTACTTCGCCGAGCACCTCGACGGGTTCGCCGTGACCGAGCACGGCTGGGTGCAGTCCTACGGCACCCGCGCGACCCGCCCGTCGATCCTCTGGGGCGATGTATCGCGCCCGGCGCCGATCACCGTCGAATGGTCCGCGTACGCGCAGTCCCTCACGGAGAAGCCGGTGAAGGGCATGCTGACCGGCCCCGTCACGATCCTCGCCTGGTCCTTCGTGCGCGACGACCAGCCGCTCGCCGACACGGCCGCCCAGGTGGCGCTCGCGCTGCGGGACGAGATCGACGACCTCGTGTCGGCCGGTATCTCGATCGTGCAGGTCGATGAGCCCGCGCTCCGCGAGCTGCTCCCGCTCGATGCGGAGCGCCAGCCCGCCTACCTCGACTGGTCGGTCGGCGCGTTCCGTCTCGCGACAGGGGGTGCCGCACCGGAGGTGCAGATCCACACGCACCTCTGCTACTCGGAGTTCGGCGAGATCATCGACGCGGTCGACGGGCTGGATGCGGACGTCACCTCGATCGAGGCCGCGCGCAGCCGCATGGATGTGGTCGAGCCGCTCGGGGAGCACGGCTACTCCCGCGGGATCGGCCCGGGCGTCTACGACATCCACTCGCCCCGCGTGCCCAGCGTCGCGGAGCAGACCGAACTGATCCGTCTCGCGGCGGATCGCATCCCCGGCGAGCAGCTGTGGGTGAACCCGGACTGCGGGCTCAAGACCCGCGGCTACGAGGAGACCGTGGCGAGCCTCACCAATCTCGTGCTCGCGGCGGCGGCCGTGCGCGAACCCGTAGAGTGACATCTGTGACGGACACGAGCGAGGCGCCGACGAGCGAGACGCGGTCGAACCAGACGCACGCGACGCACGCCTGGGGTCTGCTGCCCACCGAACCGGTGGGGTCGATGCCGCGCACCCTCCGTCTGCAGCAGGCCGTGCTGCAGACGGAGGCCTGGCTGCTGGGCGCTGACGAGCTCGCCGCGGAGCAGGAGGCGGCCGTCCGCGACACGCTGGATCGTCTCGCCGAGACGGGATCGCCGATCGTGAGCGACGGCGAGCAGCGCCGCTCGAGCTTCGCGACCTACCCTCTGGGCCGCGGCGATGCAGAGTCCGGCCCCGTCTTCGCCGTCTTCGCCGACGGGCATCACCGGGTGCTGCCGCGGCTCGTCCGTGCGCCGTTCCGGTTCCAGCGGTGGGCCGCCGACGACGTGCTCGCCGCTCGGCGGCTCACCGGGCTGCCGCTGAAGCAGGCGGTCATCTCGCCGTCGATGCTCTCGCTCATGCTCCCCGACGAGGGCATCGGGGAGTACACGCGGGACGAACTGCTCGAGGACGTCGTCGCCGGGTGCGCTGAGGACATCGCCCGTTGCTTCTCCGCGGGCGCGGCGCGGGTGTCGATCGACTTCACCGAGGGGCGGCTCGCTCTGCGCCGGGATCTGCGGGCGCCGTGGGCCGGCCCCGCCGCGCTACGAGGCTTCATCGAACTGGTCAACCGGGTGCTCGACCGTGTCGACCCCGGACTGCGTGACCGCATCGGGGTGCACACCTGCCCTGGCAACGATCGTGATTCGGCGCACAGCGACGATGTCGACTACGCGGCGCTGATCCCCGAATTGCTCCAGATCGAGGCGGGCTACTTCCTCGTGCAGGCGGCGAGCGAGAGGGATCCGCTGCGCGTGGCCCGGCTGATCGGCGACGAGCTCGCCTCGCGCGGCTCGGCGGGGCGACTGCCCCGGATCCTCATCGGCGTCACGGATCCGAGGAGTCCGAAGCTCGAGACCGCGGAGGAGGTGCGGGACGGGCTGCTCGCGGCCGCCCGCTTCATCCCCGCGGAGCGGCTCGGCTCCACCGACGACTGCGGATTCTCCCCGTACCTGGTGGATGAGAAGCCGCGGCACGGTTCGCCCGACTTCGCGAGGGACGTGGCCTTCGCCAAGGTCGCCGCTCGGGTGCGCGGCACCGCGCTCGCCGCCGAGGCGCTGGGGGCCGGCTCGTGAACGATCCGTCGCATCCGCTGCTGACCGGGAGCGCGTCCACGCGGGTGCGCTTCTCCTTCGAGGTGTTCCCCGCCCGCAGCCAGGCCGCCGCGCTCGCGCTCGGGCACGCGGTGCAGCACCTCTCGGCGAGCGGCCCCGACTTCATCTCCGTGACCTACGGCGCGAGCGGATCGAACCGCGACGCCTCGCTCGACCTGCTGAAGTATCTGCGCAACAACACCGATGCGCTGCCCATGGCGCACCTCACGACGGTCGGGCAGTCGCGCGACGAGCTGCGCACCGAGATCCTCGGAATGATGGATGCCGGCATCCACGACTTCCTCGCGCTCCGGGGCGACGCGCCCCGAGGCGTCCGGGAGGACGACCCGATCGTCACGGGCTCGCTCAGCTCCGCAGAGCTGATCGCGTTCATCGCCGAGGTCCGCGCGGAGCGGCCGCCGTTCACGAGCGTGGGGCGCACCTCGGTCGCGGTCTACCCGAACGGGCACCCGCTCTCCCGGTCGCGGGAGGCCGACATCGACTGGCTCGTCGAGAAGCAGGAGGCCGGGGCCCAGCTCGGCATCACGCAGCTCTTCTTCGAGGCTGAGGAGTACCTCTCCTTCGTCGCGGATGCGCGACGCGCGGGGCTCACTATGCCGATCCTGCCGGGACTGATGCCGGTGTCGACGAGCGCGCAGCTGCGCCGCGTGGCCGAGCTCGCCGGGCGCCCGGCGCCCGCAGGTCTGG
>NZ_JBHSRW010000225.1:0-3578 GCF_042659205.1 Leucobacter soli | reverse complement strand
CGCGGCACCGACGGCGACGCGGCCGCCTGATCGCCCGAACCGCGGCCCCCGTTCCGAGCCCGGCCGGGAACCGCGGTGCCCGGCCCGCGGCTCACTCGTCTGGGACGAGCACCGGCGTATCGCGGTTCAGGCTCTCCCGGCGGAAGTAGTGCTTCGAGTTCGGTCGCAGCCACCAGATCCCCATCAGCACGAAGCCCAGCAGGATCGCGCCGACACCGATGACGAAGGCGCCGCCGACGCCGAGCAGCACGGTCTCGCTGTAGTCCGTGCTCCACATGTCGATCGCGGACTGCACGAACGCGTAGCCGAGCAGCAGACCGCCGAGGAGGGGCAGGATGCCGCGCATCCAGAGGTTGCGCGCGCTATCGCGGAGCGTGCCCTTGAAGTACCAGACGCAGGCGAACGAAGTGATCGCGTAGTAGAGCGCTACCGCGAGCCCCATCGAGGTGAGTGAATCCGCGAGCACGTCCTCCGAGATGATCGACATCGAGACGTAGTAGAGGATCGCCGCGACGCCCATGAGCGTGGTGGAGAACCACGGCGTCTTGAACTTCGGGTGCAGCTCGGCGAACTTCGCCGGCAGCGCCCGGTAGATCGCCATCGAGAGGGTGCCGCGGGCGGTCGGCAGGATCGTCGTCTGCGTCGACGAGGCGGCGGAGAGCATGACGCCGAGGATCAGGAACCAGCCCCACGGACCGAAGAGCACTCCGCTCAGCACCGAGAACACGTCGTCGAGGTTCTCCGGGTTGGTCAGCCCGAAGCCGGTGTCGCCGAAGCCGGCGAACATCATGACCGCGACCGATACGCCGACGTAGAGGATGATGAGCACGACGATGCTCGAGAGCGCTGCCCGGCCCGGGGTCTTGCGCGGGTTCTTCGTCTCCTCGTTGAGGGCGAGGCAGGTGTCCCAGCCCCAGTAGATGAAGAGCGCGAGCAGCACCGCTTCCATGAAGCCCGACCACGAGGTCAGCTCGGCCGGGTTGAACCAGTTCCAGTCGAACGCGACGGAATCTGCGACACCGCCGTTCAGCGCCTGCAGCAGGGCGAGACCGCCGAATAGCACCATCGCGAGGATCTGGATCGTCATCAGCACCATCTGCAGGCGCTCCCCCATCTGCACGCCGATCGTGCTGATGAAGGTCATGATCGCCATGAAGACGACGGCCGTGGCGACGACGATCACGCGGTTGTCGGCGAACTCGGTGTTGCCGAGCAGCAGCCAGAAGTACTTGCCGGTGATCTCGCCGACGTTGGCGAGGACCATGATCGCCGAGACCGCGACCGCCCAGCCGCCGATCCACCCGGTCACCGGGCCGAACGCCTTGGCGCCCCACACGAAGGTGGTGCCGCAGTCCGGCATCTCCCGGTTGAGCTCCTGATAGGCGAAGGCCGCGAAGATCATCGGGATGCAGGCGACGATGAAGACCAGCGGGGCCTGCGCGCCCACCGCGAGGATCACGTAGCCGAGCGTGGCGGCGAGCGAGTAGAGGGGCGCCGTCGAGGCGAGGCCGATCACCGTCGAGCCGACCACGCCGAGGGCGCCGCTGCTGAGTCCCTTCTCGGCGCGGATCGCACCGGTCCCGGTCCCGGGCGCGCAGGGCGAACCGCCGCCGGTCGAAGGCTGTGTTGCTGTCATGGGGTTCATTCTCCACCATTCCCGCCCGCCGAGGAGGGCGGTGTTCGCGTCACGATGCTCGCGAAGCATCACCGTATCGGGGCCGCGATTCCCGGGCGGCACCCGGGCGAGCCGCCTATGCTGGCAGCATGGCTGCATACGTCACCGAGGCCGACGCCGAGGCCGCCGGCTATACGATCGAGCATCACGCGGATCGGCACGAATTCGTCGTCGTCGAGGCGGATCGCGTCGTCGGCGTCGCCCACTACCGGCTGATCGGCGGGCAGGACGGTGCGATCGACTTCGACCACACGATGGTCATTCCGCGGCTCCGCGGCACCGGGCTCTCCGAGATCCTCGCCCGTCGCGCCGTCACCGATGAGATCGTGCTCGGGCGGCACGTGCGCGCCTCGTGCTGGTTCATCGAGAAGTTCCTCGCTCAGCACCCGGATCTCAGGCCGGGCGCGTAGCTCCTGCGCCCGCTACTTCCAGCGTTTCCGCTTCGGCTTCTCCACGGCCGCGCCGTCGTCGCCTTCCTCACCCGCGCCGGTGAGGTCGGTTGAGCCCGCCGAGACGCCGGGTCTCCCCGCCTGCTGCTGCATCAGCTCGGTGAGATCCCGCTCGATGAACAGCTGGATCCGCTCATCCCGCGCGCGCCGGTACTCGGGGGTCGCGCCTCCGGCGTAGTACGGATGGGTGGCGCGCTCCTTCAGCGAGTCGCCGATCTCGTCCCAGGCCGCAGCACGGGCGCGTTCGGCCGTGCGCGCAAGGTACTCCGCGTCGGCGGCGCATGCGCGCAGCTCGTCGGCGACCCCTTCGTACACCTCCTGCCGGTGCCGAAGCGTGCGGTTGTCGTCGTTGCCGTACTCGGACTCGCTCCACGAGCTCCGGCCGGTGCTGCGGATCTCGTCCCGCACCCGCTCGATGTGCCGGGCGTCCCGCTCCCGCTCGCGCGCCAGTTCGTCGATGGCGTCCCGCACCATGTCGACGATCTGCTCCTCGTCGTAGTCCATTCGCCGTTTGAGCGCGTTCATGATGATGGTGTTCTTCACCGTCATCCGCACGGCGACATCGGCGACGAGCATGCCCTGCTCGATGATCTCCTCGACCGGTGCGAGTTCCCGCTTGGGCAGGCGGCGGCGCGTCCGCGGGCGCGACTTGCGCTTGAACCAGTCGAAGGCCACGGCCCCACCTCCCCCTCGCTGAAATACCTTTCAAGTATCGCGTACAGCGCCCGGCGGTGGGAGACTGAAGTCATGGAAGTCGCTATCAAGCGGATCTACGCGCCCGCGGAGCCGTCCGACGGGATGCGGGTGCTGGTGGATCGCCTCTGGCCGCGAGGCGTCTCGAAGGCCGACGCGCAGCTCGACCTCTGGGCCAAGGATGTCGCCCCGAGCCCGGCGCTGCGGACGGCCTGGCATCACGACCCGGACGGGCACGAGCCGTCGCACTTCGCGGCGTTCGCCGCAGAGTACCGGGCCGAGCTCGGCGAGGAGCCCGCGCTCGCGTCCCTGCAGCAGCTCGCCGCCACCGCGCGCGAGCACGATCGGCTGACGCTGCTCTACGGAGCGAAGGACGAGCAGACCAACCACGCCGTGGTGCTGCGCGAGGCGCTGCTCGAGCTGCTCGGTACCGGCTGACCGGAGCCCGTCGCTCCGTGCCGGCCGATCCGCGCCGGCCGATCCGGCGCGGCAGATCCGGGCCCGCTGGTCGGTGCGTTGCCGCCACGATCCCGACCCCGCGATTCTTACGTCTCGATCCCTACACCACGAGTTCGTCGCGCAGGATCGCGCGCAGCGCGCGCACGGCCCGCTCGAACTCCTCGTCACCGCTCCGGCCCCCGGTCCCGATGACGAGGCCGAAGAGCTCTCCGCCCGGGCCGCGCCGCTGCCAGTAGGCGCTGAGCGGGATCGCGCCCAGATCCGCCGCATCCGAGGCCGCGAGCACCCGGCGTTCGAGCTCC
>NZ_JBHSRW010000224.1:0-3580 GCF_042659205.1 Leucobacter soli | reverse complement strand
GCCCGCGCCGCCGCGGGTCGAGCGCCCGGCCGCTATCGTGCGGGATCGAGGCGCCGGCCGCCCCACGAAGCGCGAACGCCGCGAGATCGACCGGCTGCGCGGCTTTGAGCGGTAGGGGGCCGGCGCAGCGTCAGAAAACTGCGCAGCGTCAGTGAAATTTTCGAAGAACAGCTGACGCTGTGCAGATTCGCTACCGAAGGTCCGCCGCACACTGCACCGCGCCGCCGCAGCGCTGACCACTCGGCGCTCGAGGGCGCCTCCGAACCGCATCCGCGGCCCGGAGGCAAGCCGCACTGCTCGTTACTCGGCGCTCGAAAGCGCCTCCGAGAGCTTCACGCGCCCGCCGGTGCGCAGGATCGACCCGGCGTAGATGCGCGCGCCGATCCAGAGCACGATCGCGATCGTCACGGCGAGGATGTCGAGCGAGAGGATCGGCTCCCACCACTCGGCGGTGCCGAGGTAGAGGCGCATCGGCATGCCGACCGGCGCGGAGAACGGGATGTAGCTCATCACCGCGAGCATGGCCGGGTTGTCGTTGAACATGATCACGCCGACGTAGGGCAGCATCACCAGCATCATGACGGGACTCGTCACGGAGCCGATGTCCTCCTGCCGGGAGACGAGGGCGGCGAGCGCCGCGTACATGGCGGCCAGCAGGACGAAGCCGAAGGCGAAGAGCACCGCGAACCAGATCAGGGCGGTGCCGAGCTCGCCGAGCAGCAGATCCTGCCCGGTGGCGAGCATGCCGACGGAGGCGAGCGCGGCGATGGCCACCACCTGGGCCAGCGCGAGGATGCTGTTGCCGAGGATCTTGCCGGCGAGCAGGGTGCGGGCGGAGACGGTCGCCAGCAGGATCTCGACGATGCGGGTCTGCTTCTCCTCGACGACGCTCTGCGCGATCGTCGTGCCGAAGGTGATCGCGCTCATCATGAAGACGATGCCGAAGGCGATGGCGATGATGTAGGCGAAGAAGGGGTTGGTGCCGGTCGGTGCGAGCAGCTCGAGCGACGGCGAGGCGGAGAGCGCCTGGAGCAGCTCGACCGGCGCGCTCTCCTTCGCGAGCACGGTGAGCCCGATCGGAGTGTCGCCACCGGGGATCACCGCGGCCTCGACGCTGCCGTCGAGCACGAGCTCTTCGGCGGCAGCGCGATCCGCGACCTCGGTGACTTCGTACGCCTCGGGGTCGAGCGAGGCAGCGGCCTCCCCCACCGCGGCGACCTTGCCCGGCCCGCCGAAGCCCCCGTTCTGGGCGGCGAAGCCGGCGAAGAGCACGCCGCCGAGCACGAACAGCAGGAGCACTCCGGTCGAGATGAGGAACGCCTTGCTGCGGAGCCGGGTGGTGATCTCCCGCTCCGCGACGAGCCAGGCGGCGCGGGTCGGGCTCAGCCGACCGGCCGTACTGGCGGTCGAGGCGGCAGGGGTGGTGGGCGTGGTGCCGCTCATCGGACGACCTCCTTGAAGATCTGGGAGAGGGATGGGGTGACCTGGCCGAAACGGCGAACCGAGAGCGCCGGATCGGCGACCGCGTGCGCGAGCACCGCCTGGGCGGCCGCCTCGTCGCTCGAATCGAACCGGGCGAAGCCGCCCTCGAGCCGGGTCACCTCGACCCCGGCGAGATCCCGGACCCAGCCCGCATCGGCGCCGGGACCGCCGAGCTCGATCTCGAAGCTGCTGCCGGAGTGCGCCGCACGCAGTTCGTCGCGCGAGCCGGAGGCGAGGATCCTGCCCCCGCCGATGACGACGACGTCGTCGCAGAGGCGTTCGACGATGTCGAGCTGGTGCGAGGAGAAGAGCACGGGAGCGCCCTGGGCCGCGTAGTCGCGCAGGACGCCGAGCACGACCTCGATGGCGATCGGGTCGAGGCCGGAGAACGGCTCGTCGAGCACGAGCGCGATCGGGCGGTGCACGAGCGCGGCAGCGATCTGCGCGCGCTGCTGGTTCCCGAGCGACAGGCTCTCCAGGGTGTCGCTCGCGCGCTCGGCGAGCCCGAGGCGCTCGATCAGCCCGTCCGCCTCGCGCTTCGCGTCCGCCGCGGCGAGGCCATGCAGGCGGGCGAGGTAGACCAGCTGCTCGGCGACCTTCATCTTGGGGTAGAGCCCCCGCTCCTCGGGCATGTAGCCGAAGCGCGCACGATCCTGTGCGGCGATGGGCCGCCCGCCGAAGCGCACCTCTCCCCCGTGCGCGGCGAGCACGCCGAGGATGATCCGCATCGTCGTCGTCTTGCCCGCGCCGTTGCCGCCGACGAAGCCGGTCATGCGGCCGCTCTCGACGCCGAAGCTCACGTCGTCCAGCACCTTCCGGTCACCGAAACTCCGCGAGACGCCTGCGATCTCGATCATGTCTCTCCCTTCCGTCACCTCCACGCTACGAGAGCGGCGGGGGTTGCGCCTCCGCCGCCGGGCGGAATCGGTTCCGCCGCACGGTGGAGCCCGCAGCGCTGAGGCCTGGATAGCCTGGATGCATGAGTCAGACCACCGCGACCTGGGTGCGCCCGCTGCCCGGGCGATCCGCCATCCGTGCGGATGCGCTGCTCGCCGCCGCCCTCGCCTTCGCGATGCTGACCACCACCCTGCTCTACCAGCGCAGTCGGCTCTTCGACGAGCCGGCCGAGCCCTGGGTCTGGGCCGTGGCGATCGCCCTCTGCACCGCACCGCTTGCGCTGCGCCGCCGCTACCCCGCGGCCGTGGCGGTGCTGGTCGCGATCGGCTTCTTCATCACCGGCCAGTTCCGGGTGCCCGAGGCGCTGATGAGCAGCATCTGCCTCTTCCTCGCGCTCTACACCGTCGGCGCCTGGGGGCGGAATCGTGCGGCCGCGTTCTGGACCCGGCTCGGAATCACTGCCGGGATGATCGTGTGGCTGCTGGTGAACCTCGTCGTCAGTTCGGCGGATCAGAGCTACCTGTCCGATTTCTCGCGATCGGGAATCTTCTCGGCGTACGCGACCTACGCCACGATCCAGATCATCACGAACCTGCTCTACTTCGGCGCCGCGTTCCTCTTCGGCGAACGCGCCTGGCGGGGGGCGCGACTGTCGGCGCAGCTGGAGGCGCAGGGCCGGGAGCTCGAGCTCGAGCGTCAGACGAGCGCGACGCAGGCGGTGGCGCTGGATCGGCTGGGCATCGCCCGCGAACTGCACGACGTCGTCGCGCACCACGTGTCGGTAATGGGGATTCAGGCGGCTGCGGCACGACGCAGTCTCGAGACGGATCCGCAGCGCGCGGTTGCCGCCCTCGAAGTGGTCGAGAGCAGCGCCCATGCGGCCGTGGAGGAGCTGCGGCGCCTCGTGCACACCCTGCGCACGCCCGAGAACGAGGATCCGGCCTCGACCATCGGAGTCGCCCAGCTTGCCGCCCTCGTCGCGGAGTCGCAGCGCGCCGGCACCCCGGCGACCCTCATCGTCTCCGGCGAGCCGCGCCCGCTGCCGATGCTCGTCGACGTCGCCCTCTACCGCACCGTGCAGGAGGCCCTCACCAACGTGCGCAAGCATGCGGGACGCGGCGCGGTCTCCGAGGTCCGGCTGCGCTTCCGCGCGGACGCCGCCGAGGTCGAGATCGCGGACAACGGCGTGCGGCAGACGCTC
>NZ_JBHSRW010000223.1:0-3582 GCF_042659205.1 Leucobacter soli | reverse complement strand
CTCCCGCGCATCGACCCGGTCCGGGGCGGCGGAGCGGTAGGTGAAGGCGACGTCGTCGAAGCGGATGGCCGGCGCCGGGTCCGCCCCCGGATCCGCTCCCGCACCGAGCGCCTCGACCACCGCCAGCGGCACGATCCGCCCCGCGGGCGAGAGCTCGGTATCGCGCGCGGACTCGGTGGGCAGTGCCGCGATCTCCTGGATCCGCCCGAGCGCACCGAGCGCCTGGTTCACCGCGGAGATCGCCCCGATCGCCTGGCCGAGGGGCATGATCATCATGAAGAGGAAGATGATGAAGGTGACGAGCTGCGCCACCGTGATCGAGCCGGTGGCCACGCGGAACCCGCCGATGCCGAGCACGGCCAGGAACGAGACCTGCATCGCGATGAACGAGATCGGCACGATGAGCGCCGAGATGCGGGCCACCCGGATCCCGTGGCGGTAGGCGGCCTCGGCCTCGGCCTCGATCTCGGACTGCTCGCGCTCGGCGGCGCCCGCTGCGCGGATCGTGCGGATCGAGCTGATCGCACGGTCCACCGAGGCGGCCAGGTCGCCCACCTTCTCCTGCGAGCGGGCGACGGCGGGCCGGATCCTCGCGGAGAGCGCGACGACCACGATGAGCGCGACGGCCACGACCCCGAAGGTGACCGCGAAGAGCAGCGGATCGATGACGAGCATGCCGATGAGCGCGCCGACGAACAGCAGGGCCCCGCCGATCGCCTCTACGAGGCCCTGGGTGAGGACGGCGCGCAGCAGCGTGGTGTCCGAGCCGACCCGCGAGACCAGGTCGCCGGTGCGGCGCCGGTCGAACTCCGAGATCGGCAGGTGCAGGATCTTGCCGATCAGCCGACGCCGCGAGGTGAGCACCACGCCCTCGCCCAGACGCTGCAGCAGGTAGTGCTGGTAGCCGTTGACGAGCGCGCTCGCGACGACGAAGACCACCAGCCCCCAGAGGAGCCAGTCGAGCGGCTGCGCGTGCTGCACGCGGTCGATGACCGCACCGACCAGGAGCGGCTGGGAGAGCGAGAAGAGCGCGCCGGCGATGCTGAGGGCGACGATCCAGATGGCGCCGCTGCGCTGCTCGAAGAGGTAGGGGAGCAGCTGCCGGAACGTCGCCCGGGGGCCGCGCGGCTCGTCGCCGCGGGTCGAGGATCTGCGCCGGCCGGGTTTCGCGGTGTCGTCTGCCACGACGTTCAGCCTACGCTCAGGCGCCTGAACGTCTGCTCCGCTCGCCCGGACTGCACGAGATCGTCGGGACTGCATGATCGCGCGCGTCGATCGCGTACAGTCCGGTCGGTCTCGTGCAGTCCGGGCGCAGTCGGCTGCTCGGCGATCCGCCTACTTCAGCCGGTAGTCGATCCGGCCGATCTCGCCGCCGAAGAGGCCGTCCTGGGCGACGAGCGTGACCGGCGTCGTCTCGTCGGTGAGCGTGAACGCGATCACGTTCTTCACCGTGCCGCCCTTCTTGATGTTCTGATGGCGTTTGTCGCTCTCGAGATCGAAGAGTATGGCGGAATCCAGCTCGTTCTCCGCATCCGGATCGTTGTCCTGGAACACACTCATCGAGAACACGAACCCGGAGTAGGCCTGGAGGTCCTCGCCGCTCACGTTGGTGATCTCGTACCAGAAGGCGATGACCGCCTCGTCGCCGTACTCGTTCCCCTTCCCGCCTGCGGGGACGACCTTGTGCTTCGTGATCTCGATTCTCATGTCGTCGGTGACGAGCACGCCGTCGACGAACGAGGGGACTTCGGCCCCGGGCTCGGCATCCTCCGGCTCGATCTCGGGATCCTCGGCCGGAACCTCCTGCGTCGTAGCCGGCGGTGCATCCTCCAAGGCCTCGTCGAGCGCGTCCTTCGCCGCGGGCGCGGCAGCCGCGAAGACCCCCGTGAGCACCAGCACGAAGGCCAGGCCGGGGCCGACGAAGCCGAGCACGATGTTGACGATGCTGCCCCACATCGGGTTCCACTTCTTCGCGGCGCCGATGATCCCCAGGATCAGCCCGGCGAGCATCAACGGCCAGCCGATCACGCCCCACAGGGGGATGAGCGCCAGCACGAAGCCGACGACCACCAGGCCGAGGCCGACGAAGACGCCGGCGTCGATGCCGCGTGCGGGTGCGGGTGCGGGTACGGGTGCGGGTACGGGTGCGGCGGCTTCCGGCTCCATAGGGTTCGACACGTTCTCCTCATTTCTCCTCTGCCCGGAGCCCCCGGAATCAGGGGAATCGCGGTACCTGCCCAGCACAGCAGCCCCGCCGGATCCGCACCCACCTCCTTTCGGCCCGCGTCGACCGAACGAAAGCACAGGATTCCGACGGGCGGTGCGGTGCGGACGCAGGTGGGCGGTGACGGAGGGCGACCATAGGATCGGATCCATGTCCATCGCACCACCGCCCGGCCATCAGCCGGGTCCGCCCGCGATCCCGCCCGCGCCGGTTCCGACGGCCGCGCCTCGGCGCCGGACGTCCGCGCGCGCCAAGTCGATCTGGCTCGTGGTGCTGTGCGCGATGCTGGTGATCTCATCCGGGAGCATCCACTCCGGCGAGACCTCGGTCTTCTCGCCGCCGCTGCGGTTCTACGCCGGCCTCGGCGTGGCCGTCATGCTGGGCGCTTCCGTGATGCTGGTCTGGCGGCATCGCTGGCCCGTGCGGATCTCGCTCGGTCTGATCATCCTGACGATCCTGATCCCCACCTCGCCGCTGCCGGCCCTGCTCGCGCTGCCCGCGGCCGCCGCCGATACGCTCGGCTTCCGGCGCTGGGGCCTGATCGTCGGCACCTTCCTCGCCACGGGCGTCTCGTTCGCCTGGGACGTCGTCGCACGCACCTCGTACATCGCGATGTTCGTCGACGAACCGGCTGCGGGGACCCCCGAACGCATCGCGCTGTTCTGGGCGGTGCCCGTGCTCGCGGCGATAGCCGTGACCCCGTTCGCCGCCACGGGCATCGCGCGCCGGTTGCGCATGGAGCGCGATACGGCGCAGTGGGAGACCGTCGCGGCCGAGCGCAACGTCGAAGCACTGCATCGCGAGGTCGAGCTCGAGCGGCACCGCCAGGAGCTCGCCCGCGAACTGCACGACACCCTTGCCGCGAACCTGTCGACGCTCTCCCTCCACGCGGGTGCGCTCGAGATGACGGTGGACGCAGACGACGCACGAGCGGCGGCTGCGGCGCGGGCGGTCCGCGAATCGGCCCAGCACTCGCTCGACGACCTGCGGCACATGGTGCGCGAGCTCCGCAACCCGGATGCGCCCAGTGGCTCGAGGACCGAGATCACCGAGATCCCCGCTCTCATCGACGAGGCGTTGCGCGCCGGAACCGACGTGCGCGTGCAGCTGTTCATCTCGGACGCGATGGCGTGCGACGCGCGCGTCGCCCACGCGGCCTACCGGCTGGTGCAGGAATCGATCTCCAACGTGCGCCGGCACGCACCGGGTGCTCCGCTGCATCTCGACCTGCGCGGCGGCCCGGGGTTCGGGCTCACGCTGCGCACGACGAACTGGCTGGCTCCGGCGGGCCAGCCGCCGGTCACCGTCGGCGGCGGGAACGGGCTCACCGGCATGGCGGAGCGCGTCGGCCTGCTCGG
>NZ_JBHSRW010000222.1:0-3652 GCF_042659205.1 Leucobacter soli | reverse complement strand
TCGCGATCGTGTACCGGGCCGCGGTCGTCCTGAACGGAGTGATCGCCTGGCTCAACTATTTAACAGACACACCCTAGCAGCTAGGCGGCGGAGGCGCTCCGACGGCGCGCGCGACGCCTCGGCCGCCGCGCATACCCTTCGCATCCGCTTCGCACGCGCCGCATCATAGACTGGCCGTCATGTCTTCTCAGCTCAGCGGATCGCGGACGGGCGGCACGGATCCGCTCGCCGGCATCGACCTCCTCATCGTCGGCAGCGGCTTCTTCGGGCTCACGATCGCCGAGCGCGCGGCCGCGGAGCTCGGCAAGCGCGTCGTGGTGATCGACCGCCGCGCGCACATCGGCGGGAACGCCTACAGCGAGGCCGATCCCGAGACCGGGATCGAGGTGCACCGCTACGGCGCTCACCTCTTCCACACCTCGAACGAGCGAGTGTGGGAGTACGTGAACCGCTTCACGAGCTTCACCGGCTACCAGCACAAGGTGTACTCGAACTTCGAGGGCGAGGTCTACCCGCTTCCGATCAACCTGGGCACGATCAACCAGTTCTTCCGCGCTGCCTACGGCCCCGACGAGGCGCGCGCGCTCATCGCCGAGCAGGCGGGGGAGTTCGACGCGAAGAGCGCCCGCAACCTCGAGGAGAAGGGGATCTCGCTCATCGGCCGCCCGCTCTACGAGGCGTTCATCCGCGACTACACGGCCAAGCAGTGGCAGACGCCGACCACCGAGCTGCCCGCCGAGGTGATCAGCCGGCTGCCCGTCCGGTACACGTACGACAACCGCTATTTCAACGACGCCCACGAGGGGCTGCCGGTCGACGGCTACACGGCCTGGCTGGAGCGGATGGCGGATCATCCGAACATCGAGGTGCGGCTCGAGACCGACTTCTTCGACGAGACGCAGCCGCTGCACAAGTCCGCCGTCGCGGGCCGGATCCCGGTCGTCTACACGGGCCCGGTGGATCGCTACTTCGACTACGCGGAGGGCGAGCTCGGCTGGCGCACGCTCGACTTCGAGGCGGAGGTGCTGCCGACGGGCGACTTCCAGGGAACGAGCGTCATGAACTACGCCGGAGCGGATGTGCCGTACACGCGGATCCACGAGTTCCGCCACTTCCACCCCGAGCGCGACTACCCGGCGGACAAGACGGTGATCATGCGCGAGTACTCGCGCGTCGCGAGCCGCGAGGACGAGCCCTATTACCCGGTGAACACGCCCGAGGACCGCGAGCGGCTGCTCGCCTACCGCGCCCTGGCCGACGCCGAGGATCGGGTGCTCTTCGGCGGTCGCCTCGGCACCTACCAGTACCTCGACATGCACATGGCGATCGGGTCCGCGCTCTCGATGTTCGAGAACCGCCTCGCCGCGATCCTCTGAGCGGCGCCGAGCTGCGGACGGAAGCCTCAGACGGCGAGTTCCCCGGCCGTCTCCCAGACCGCCTCGGCGAGCTCGGGGTAGGCCTCGGCGATCTCGCGGAGCAGCTCGAACTCGACGCGATCCGCGTTGCCGCGATGCACCGGAGCGTCGGGCGTCGACGCGCGCCCCGCCAACCTGGCGAGCAGGAACTCGGCCTGCTGGCCCCGCGCGTCGAGCAGCTCGTCGCGGAGCTCGCGCACCACCAACTGATCGACGCTCGGCATGTCCGCGAGGCTGACCGCGGGATCCTCCCCGGCGCGACCGCGCTGCTCCAGCATGACGTCCCGCTCGATCCGGGCGATCTCGCGCAGCCGTGCGAGCTGCGCGTCGATGCCCCTCATCCGCGGTCCGTCCGAGGGATCGGCACCTGGCGCCACGGCCGTTTGGTCGGCTCGGTGTCGAGCGCGGGCAGTTCGAAGTCGTAGCGCGTCTTGACGGCGAGGATCACGAGCAGCAGCCAGCCGCTCTCGATGAGGATCCGGCTCTCGGTGATCGACTGGACGAGGAGCGCCACGATCACCAGCCACGGCCAGAGCGCCGAGGTCGCGTAGGGGAGTGCGGGCCCGGGCCCGCGTCGCGGCTGGTCGACCGCGCGGAACCAGACCCGCCACAGCGTGAGGACGACGAGCGGGGCGAAGACCAGGATCCCGATGATGCCCAGCTGGAACCAGACGTCGAGCCAGGCGTTGTGCGCGCTGGGGACCGGCAGCCCCGCTTTCGTGTCGAGCCCCTCGAACGGCGCTACCCAGGTGGGCCAGTAGCTCACCCATCCCCAGCCGACGACGGGGTGCTGCTGCACCAGCTCCCAGACCTTCTCCCAGGTCTCCGCGCGCCCGGTCATGTCGCTGCTCTTGCCCAGCAGGCCGAAGAGGGCGTCGCGTGCGAAGATCGCGAGTGCCACCGCCACGGCGATCATGGCTCCCGCGGTGAGGTAGAGGGGCGCTCGGCGATCCGCGCGCAGGCGGCGCGCCCACAGCGCGAGCCCGAGCGCGAGCATCACCGCGACCAGCGCGACCCACACGGTAGCACTGCGGGTCAGCGCGAGCGTGAGCACGGCCATGCCGACCCAGAACCAGCCGACCGCGGGCCGCACGAGCGTCGCGCGCAACTGGATGCCGAAGACGATGAGCCCGAGCAGCCCGAGGAAGCCGAAGAGCACGGAGCTGGCGACGAGGCCCTGGATCGGGCCGCCCGAGAAGAGCAGATCGCGGCTCCAGAAGAGGATCTTCAGGGTCTGCCCCTCGGGCTGCTCGAGCCACCAGGGCATGAGCGGCTCGCGGACGAAGAGGGAGACCCAGAGTTCGAAGAGCAGGGAGAGGCCGATCAGATAGCGCAGGGCGGTGGCGAGGGTGCGGAGCAGCTCGTGCCAGGTCAGCACGAAGGCCAGTGAGATCGCGACCGCGGTCGTGGCGAGCTGCGCGAAGACGCCGAGCACGCTCTCGAAGCGGTACGCCGACCAGATGATCGAGAGCGCCGCCCAGCCGAGGAACCAGTAGAGCGGGGCCGGGATCCGGTACCAGCGGTAGCGTTCGGGCCGCACCACGAGGAACACCCAGACGCTCGAGACCACCACGATTCCGGCGAGGACGAAGTACGTCGGGAGGCCCACGAGGTTCCGCACGCCGTTCGCGCCGAGCAGGAAGACGAAGACCATGATCGCCCAGGCGCTGATGCCGAGTCGGGTTTTCGACGAGGGTGCAAGACCCGGCGGACTCTTATCGGCCATAGTGGGTATGGTAGCGGTGATCGTCATGCTGATATTCATCGAGAACACGCCGCGGGCGTACGCCTGGGGCTCTCGTGACGCCCTCGCGGAGCTGCTCGGCACGCACCCGACTGGCGAGCCGCAGGCGGAGCTCTGGCTCGGGGCGCACCCCGGGGATCCGGCGACCGTGGCCAAGGGAGTGCCGCGCGGGAGGACGCTGATCGACCTGATCGAGAGCGATCCCGAGCGCTACGGCGTCGACGGCGGTCAGCTGCCCTTCCTGCTGAAGGTGCTCGCCATCGGGGCGCCGCTGTCGCTGCAGGTGCACCCCGACCGGGAGCAGGCGGCAGCCGGGTTCGCGGCCGAGGAGGCGGTCGGTGTGCCGCTCGGGGCGCGCGAGCGGAACTACGGCGACCCCAACCACAAGCCCGAGCTGCTGGTCGCGCTCAGCGAGGTGTCGGCGTTCTGCGGGTTCCGGCCGCTCGCGGAGGCGCGGCACGACCTGAGGGCCCTGGCCGAGCTCACCGGCGGG
>NZ_JBHSRW010000221.1:0-3653 GCF_042659205.1 Leucobacter soli | reverse complement strand
TCGGGACGCATCGTCCGCCTGCCGGGTGGAGAGTACATCGAGGGCCACGATCTCGCGACGGATATCAGCGCGCTCCGACACGGGGCCGCCGGGCCACTCGACGCGGAGTTCGCGCTCGCCGGCCGGGTCCACGACGCGCCAGACGCCCGCCGCGCCATCGAGCCCGACCATGGTGCTCTCGCGCGCATCCGGAGCGCCGAAGGCACGGGCGATCAGCAGGTTGTCCTCGGGGTGGTCGCCATTCATATGGCCGGTGACGGCGGCTACCACGGATGCGTCGAATTCACTCACATTGCCATGCTAGTAAGGATCGCCTCACCTCGCTCGTTCATCAGATGTACGCCTGAATCCGCCGTGTGTCCCCCACCCGGCCGGCGACGCCTCCCAGCCGTTGCCCAGGCAGGATCCGGGCACGCGGGCAGCAGACGGTAAACTCATCAGGTCTGTGTCATTCGGAAAGATCGGCGGTCCAGTGGGTATTCGGCTCGGAAGGCGCGCACGCCTCGCAGCGGTCGCCGCAGTCTCCGCGGCCGCGCTCGGTCTTGCCGGCTGCAGCGCCGGCGGAGTGCTCGCCCCCGCCGATGCCACCGCGAACACCGTGGGCGCGGATCTCTCGGCCGGCATCGAAGCGGCCGTCAGCACCGCGATGGAGCTGAGCGGCTCGACTGCTGCAGTGGTCGGCGTCTGGACCAGCGGCGGCGACTACGTGCAGGGCTTCGGCGACGGCGTCACCGCCAACACCAGGATCCGCGGCGCCCAGGCCACCCAGCCGGTCATGTGCGCGCTGCTGCTCGACCTGGTCGCCGAGGGACAGGTGCAGCTCGACCGCGAGCTCTCCGAGGATCTGCCCCGCCAGGTCGGGATCGAGGGCATCACCTACGGTCAGCTCTGCACCGCGAAATCGGGACTCGCCGACTTCAAGCCGCGCATCGCCTCGATCTTCGCCAACAACCCGGCGCGGCAGTGGCCGGAGGGCGAACTCCTGGCCCAGGGGCTCGCACGCTCCCCCCTCTCGTGGCCCGGGCTCGACGTTCATGTCGCCGACACGAACACCTTGCTGCTCGCGCGCGCGCTGAACGCCGTCACCGGCACGGCGGTGGACGAGCTCCTCGAACGGCACGTGTTCTCTAAGGCCGGGATGAGCTCGAGCTCGTACCCGCGGAATGTCCTCACCGAGACCACGGGCTCGGATGTCATGACCGGCCTCACCCGCCAGTTCAAGGGCAAGAACGCGGTGTGCGACGTCGATCCCATGACGGTGTCCAAGGTCTCGCCGTCGATGCTCAGCGGCGCCGGCGCGACGGTCACCACGATCTCCGACCTCAAGGGCTTCTACGAGCAGTACCTCGACGGGGCGTTCGGCGGCGAGTCCGCAGGAGTCGTCACCGAGGCTTCGCCGACCGACAACCCGAAGCGCGACAAGAACGGCGAGCCGACCGAGGAGATCGACGAAGACGCTGGATCCGGCGACCGCTTCTGGGGCTTCGGTCTCGAGCGGCGGGGTCCGCTGTGGGGCATGAGCGGTTCGATGACCGGCACCCTCACCGCCGCCTATCACGATCCCGAGAGCGGCCTCTCGGTCGTCGTCTCGCTGAACAATTCGAGCAGCGGCCCGGCCTTCGCCCGCGCGCTCGCTCTGGAGCTGGCCGCGCTGACGGGAGCCGATGTGCCCTGGAGCGCGGAGGATCAGGCGGAGAAGCTCGAAGACCTGGCGGTCTGCGGCTGAGAACGGCCGAGAAGAACGACCTCCGCGCACTGCTATAGTTGTGGCGGCACCGGCCACGGGGCCGTCGTCTAATGGTAAGACATCAGCTTCCCAAGCTGAGAACGCGGGTTCGATTCCCGTCGGCCCCTCTGTAGAGAAACGCCTGGTAGCAGGCTTCATTCGGAGTTCGTAGGGCTCATCGGCCTCGAGTGCGCGGGAGCAGTCCGAGCCCTCCGGCTTCCAGCAGCGACACGCTACTCGCAGTTGCGCAGTACTGACGGGTGCGCCGAGGTCGCACCCGTCAGTACTGAGCCATTGCGGTGGCTGGGGCGGTTGCGGTGGCCGGGCAGAGGGGGATGTCGGAGGTCACGCCTACCCTGGCGACATGAGGACAGAGGCGCCCGACGGAGTGATCGTCGTCATCGAGCAGCGCGAGAACGGCTCGGGTTTCACGACATGTCTGCGCCGCTTGGCGCGCATGGTGCTGTCGCTCGCGACTGCACTGCTGACGGTGTGCGTCATCGCCGTCGCGATCCTCCTGCTGGCGATCTGAGGCGTCCGCGTTCTCCGATCCCGCGAGCCGCCGCTACGCTGGATCCATGCGCATCGCCACCTGGAATGTGAACTCCATCCGCACCCGGGCCCCTCGCGTGGTCGACTGGCTGGTGCGCGAGGACATCGACGTGCTGGCGATGCAGGAGATCAAGTGCCGGCCCGACCAGTTCCCGGTCGACGCCTTCGAGCGCGCCGGCTACCAGCTCGAGATTCACGGGCTGAACCAATGGAACGGCGTCGCCTTCGCGAGCCGCCACGAGATGACCGACGCGGCGACCTCGTTCGCCGAGATGCCGGGCTTCGGCAATCCGATCAAGGGGCAGGAGGGCGTGCAGGGCGTCGGCCCGAACGGTCTGCCGCTCGAGGCCCGCGCGCTCGGCGTGACCGTCGGCGATCTGCGGCTCTGGAGCCTCTACGTGCCCAACGGGCGCTCTCTCGACGACCCGCACCTCGCCTACAAGCTCGACTGGCTGGCCGCACTGCGCGAGAACGCCGAGGGCTGGCTGACCGCCGATCCCGACCTCCCCCTCGCGCTGATGGGCGATTGGAACATCGCCCCCCTGCCGGGCGACATGGGCGATCCCTCCTTCGTCGAAGGCCTCTCCACGCATGTGTCCCCCGACGAGCGCTCGATGTTCGCCTCCTTCGCCCCGACCGTCGAAGACGTGGTTCGGCCGCTCGCCCCCGAGGGGTACACCTTCTGGGACTACAAAGCCGGCCGCTTCCAGAAGAACCAGGGCATGCGGATCGACTTCATCCTGGGCTCCCCGGCCTTCGCCGGCGCGGTGACCGGGGCCGCCATCGACCGCGAGGAGCGCAAGGGCGACGGGCCGAGCGACCACGTGCCGGTCATCTGCGACATCGACCCGTCACTGCTCGGCGGCACGTTCGAGGACGACTTCGACGTCCCGATGATCTTCGGTTGAGCAGGGCGCTCGGGCTGTGCAGTACGCCCGGGCTGTGCAGAGCGCGCTGCGGATCCGGCCTCAGGGTGCCAGGTCGACGTAGTCCGCACCGCCCGGGGTCACGACGGCGGAACCGGCGCTCAGCTCGGCGGCGAGCGCCTCGAGCGGCGCGAGCTGATCCTCCCCGACCAGGTAGGTCCGCGTCACGTCGTCGCTGTACTCGACCGCCCCGATCGACCAGCCCCGGCGCCGCGCCTCCGAATCGAGCTGAGGGGCGACGTCGTACGCCGAACGGACCGCGACCTCGCGGCGAAGCGCGCGGGTAACGGGCATCGCCCGCAGCACGGCCTCTGCCACGGCGGCCCGATATGCGCGGGTGAGGCCGCCGGCACCGAGCAGCACGCCCCCGAAGTAGCGGGTCACGATCGCGACGACATCGCTCAGCCCGGCGCTGACGAGCGCGTCGAGCATCGGCGCACCGGCGGTGC
>NZ_JBHSRW010000220.1:0-3664 GCF_042659205.1 Leucobacter soli | reverse complement strand
CTCGGCCTGCGAGAATGATCGGATGACTGAGACCCACGGCGATCTCCGCGAGCCCGCGGCGCATCCCGAGCGCACGACGGCGGGAGTCGGCCCCTGGCCCGGCGGTCCCGAGGCCTGGCCCGGCGGTGCCGATGCCGAGCGCTACGACCCCGAGCTGCTCGCGCACGGCGACACCCGCAACGTCATCGATCGTTACCGGTACTGGCGAATGGAGGCGATCGTCGCGGATCTCGACGAGCACCGTCACCCCTTCCACGTCGCCATCGAGAACTGGCAGCACGACATGAACATCGGCTCGATCGTACGCAGCGCCAACGCCTTCGCGGCCGACACCGTGCACATCGTCGGCCGCCGCCGCTGGAACAAGCGCGGCGCCATGGTGACCGACCGCTACCAGCACGTCGAGCACCGGGAGGACGTGGGGGCGCTCGCCGCCTGGGCCGCGGAGCAGGGGATCCCGGTCATCGCGATCGACAACGTGCCCGGCTGCGTGCCCATGGAGACCTACGACTGGCCGGAACGCTGCGTCATGATCTTCGGGCAGGAGGGGCCCGGGCTGACCGAGGAGGCGATCGCGGCGGCCGAGGCCGTGGTCGAGATCACCCAGTACGGTTCGACCCGCTCCATCAACGCGAGCGCCGCGGCCGCGGTCGCGATGTACTCCTGGGTGCAGCAGCACTCGACTCTCAGGCCCGGATCCGGAGCGCCATAGCCCCGACATAGGGCCGGCTGCTGGGATGGTGGCAACGAACAAGGAGACCCTCCCGTAACCACCAGCAATCTCATCCTCATCGGCGTCGATCTCGTCGCCGCGCTCGTTCTGACCCTGGGCATCTACTACCCCCGTCATCGCCGACGCGACCTCGTGGTGGCATTCCTCGGAGTGAACGTGGGCGTGCTCGCCGTCGCCTCGGCGCTCGGCACCGCCGGCGTCGCCGCCGGCCTGGGCCTGGGGCTCTTCGGCGTGCTCAGCATCATCCGCCTGCGGTCGTCCGAGATCTCGCAGCGCGAGGTCGCCTACTATTTCGCCGCTCTCGCGATGGGCCTCATCGGCGGGCTGGGCGCGACGGACATCGTCGTGCCCGCGGTGCTCATCGCACTGATCCTCGTCGTGATGTGGGTCGCGGATCACCCGGCGCTGCTCGGTCGCAGCCGGCAGCAGGTGGTTCGGCTGGATCGTGCGATCGCCGACGAGGGCGAACTGCGCTTCGAGCTCGAGCAGCGCCTCGGCGCCTCGGTGACGGCGCTCACCGTGCAGCAGCTCGACCTGGTGAACGACTCGACGCTCGTCGACGTCCGCTATCGGGTCGGGCAGGATCGCGCCCGTCTGGCGGTGGCCCGATGACCGCCGCAGCGACGGCGCCGATCGAGCTCCCGCAGCCGTCCGCCGCCATGGATCCCGCCGGCCATCCCGGATCCGAGCTCCCGCTCGGCGGCTTCGCCCCGGTCGGGCTCGACGAGCTGGTCTCGGAGGCCGAGCTGCTCACCCGGGTCGACCGCAAGTACCTCGTCCCCATCGAGGAGGCCGCCGCGATCCTCTCCCGGATCGATCCGCGCAGCCGGGTGCTCGAGATCGGCGGCAGCCGCGACTTCGGCTACGACTCCGTCTACTTCGATACGCCGGATCACCTGAGCTACCGGCTCACCGCGCAGCGCCGCCGTCGCCGCTTCAAGCTCCGCACCCGCAGCTACCTCGACACCGGGTCCGCGTACCTGGAGCTCAAGACCAAGAGCGGCCGCGGCGCGACGGTGAAGGATCGCATCCCGGTCGACCCCGCCGATCGCACCGCGCTCAGCGCCGAGGGCCGGGCCTACGTCTCGACGATGCTGGGAGCGCACGGCCACGATCCGGCGCTCGTCGACGCTCTGCGCCCCGCGCTCGTGAGCCGATACCGCCGGGCCACCCTGCTGCTGCGGTGCGGCAGCAGGGCAACGTTCGACACCCGGCTGCGCTGGCGCGACGGCTCGCGCCGGGTCGCGCTCCCCGGGCACGCGATCATCGAGTCGAAGTCGGCCGGCCGGCCGAGCGAACTCGACCGGGCGCTCTGGCGCGCGGGCCACCGCCCCAGCGGCATCAGCAAGTTCGGCACCGGCACCGCCGCACTGCATCCGGAACTCCCCGGCAACAAGTGGGCGCGCGTCCTGCGCGACCCGTTCGACACCGCATCCCGATCGGAGCACGCATCATGAAACGTTCATTCCTCATCACCTCCTCGCTCGCCGCGGCGGGTCTGATCCTGGCCGGCTGCACCGCCGTCGGCGGCATCGACGTCGCCGGTGACGGGGGCGACACCGTCGACACCGTCGCCCCCACCGCCGACGCGGTCCTCTCCGGAGACCTCGCGCCGGAGGAGGTCATGGCCGCGAACGACGACTACACGACCGTGAACGAGGACGAATGGTCCGAGGCCGACGCCGTCGACGTGGAACTTACTGGATCGAGCGCGAGCAGCGACTCGGCCGCGGTCTCCGTCGACGGGTCGACCGTGACGATCACCCAAGCCGGCGTCTACCGTCTGAGCGGGGAGCTCGAGGGCGGCGTGGTCGTGGAGGCGCCCGACGACGCGCTCGTCGTGCTGATCCTCGACGGCGTCGACATCACGAACGACGCGGGATCCGCGATCGAGGTGCGCACCGCCGACGACGTGGCGATCCACCTCGCCGACGGCAGCACGAACCGTGTCGCCGATACCGGCAGCTATGCGGAGGACGCCGACGCGAACGCCGCGATCCACGCCGACACCGACCTCACCGTCTCGGGCACCGGATCGCTCGCGGTGACCGGCAACGGCAACGACGGGATCACCAGCACGGACGACCTCGTCATCCTCTCGGGCGAGATCACCGTGACCGCCGCCGACGACGCGCTCCGCGGCAAGGACGCGCTCGCCGTGGAGGGCGGGACGCTCACGCTGACCGCGACCGGCGGCGACGGGATGAAGAGCGACGGCGACGAGGGGGATGACAGCAGCGAGATCGATTGGACCCGCGGCTACATCTACGTGAGTGGCGGCACCATCGACATCACCGCCGGGGACGACGGGCTGCAGGCCTTCACCGACACGGTCGTCGCGGGCGGCACCATCACCGCCGACGTCGCGGACGACGGCGTGAAGGGCGAGGCGATCGTGTCGGTCGGCGAGATCGCCGGCACCACGGCGCCGGTGATCACCGTGACGGCCTCGACCGAGGCGATGGAAGCCGCGAACATCGGCATCTACGGCGGGACCATCGATCTCACCGCGAGCGACGACGGCATCAACGCCTCCGGCAACGCCGAACTGCAGGCGCTGATCGCCGGCGAGGAGTTCACCGGCGTCACCGACCGTGAAGCCGATAGCGGCGAGCGGCTCGAGATCTCGGGTGGCACCGTGACCATCGACGCCGGTTCCGACGGGATCGACTCCAACGGCTCGATCACCATCAGCGGCGGCACCATCACGATCAGCAGCGCTGCGAACGGGGGTGACGGACCGATCGACGGCAACGGCACGGTGTCGGTGGCCGAGGGGACGGTGACCGCGAACGGCTCGGCATGGGACGAGTCGATGGCGAACGGCATGGGACCCGGCGGTACGGGTGGCCCCGGCGGCGGTGACGGTCCTGGTGGCACGGGCGGCCCCGGTGGCGGGGAGCCGCCGAGCGGCGGGATGCCCGGCGGCGG
>NZ_JBHSRW010000219.1:0-3694 GCF_042659205.1 Leucobacter soli | reverse complement strand
TGCAGGCGAGCGAGCCGCCGTCGCCGTCGACCGAGACGGTGCACTCGTGGCAGACGCCCATGCCGCACCAGAGGCCGCGACGGCCGCCTTCGATGTCCGCCCGCAGGCCGCGTACGCCGGCGGCGGTGAGCGCCGAGGCGATGGTGTCGGAGGCGGCCACGGGGATCTCCTGGCCCTCGAAGGTCAGGGATCCGGCCTCGTCGGGCGATCCGACACCGGGCGAGTTGACCCTCATGCGTGCTGCTCCGAAGCGCTCGAATGCTTGCGCCGGTAGGCCGCCCAGGTGACCGCCCACTGCTCCGGATCGTCGAGACCCGAGCCGTCGATCTGCGCGACGACCTGATTGTGCGGCGCGGTGCGCACCAGCTCGGGGTCGCGGCGCCCCTCGTCGAGCACGTGCGCGAGCACGTCGATCCATTCGTCGAGATCCTCCTTCGACCACATCTCGCCGGCTTCGGGGGTGAACGGCTCGGGGACGATCCAGGGCTCGTGCGCGAGCCAGTAGGCGTCGATGCCGAAGTCGGTCATCCGGTTCTGCACGTCGACCGTCGAGAGCCCGGTCTCGGCCGTGTACTCCTCGAGGGAGTAGCGGGTCATCTCGAGGCGCGGCAGCGCCTTCCCGGGGAACGACATGGTGACGCCGGGGATCCGCATGAGGCGCTTCTCCATGTAATTGTTCGCGAGCACCGAGATGTCGGCGGCCTCGCGCAACCCGTCGGTGCCCATGGCGCGCGTCCACGAGTACGCCTTGACCAGCTGCTGCACGTTGCCGATGAACTCGCGGACCCTTCCGACGCTCTGCGCCGGCTCGATCAGCTCGTAGCGATCGCCGTCCCGCACGACGCGGGGGCCGGGCAGGAACTCGGCGAGCTCCGCCGAGCAGCCGTACGCGCCGACCGAGGGGCCGTTGCCGCCCTTCGGCACGCCGAAGCTCTTGTGCAGCATGTACATGCAGGCGTCGAAGCCGAGATCCCGTGCGCGCAGGCGGGTCATCACGCCGTTGAAGTTGGCGTTGTCGTAGAAGCAGAGCCCGCCGACGGCGTGCACGGCGTCGATGAATTCCGTGATCCGCGGGTTGTAGATGCCCATGTCGTCGGGGTTGTTCAGCACCAGCGCCGCGGTGCGCGGGCCGATCGCGGCCTGCAGCGCCTCGAGCGACGGATAGCCCTCCTCCTCGACGGGCAGGGTGATCACCTCGAAGCCCGCGGCCTTCGCCGTAGCCGGGTTGCAGGGGTGCGCCTGCTGCGTCGTCACGATCTGGGTGCGCTGGGAGAGTTCGCCGCGCGAGGCGTGGTAGGCGCGCGTCACCACCGCGTTCAGGTAGGCCGCGTCGGCGCCGCCTCCCGGCTGGAAGCTGTAGGCGGACATGCCCGAGAGGTTGCACAGCTCCTGCTCGAGGTCGTGCACGATGCCCAGCAGCCCCTGATAAGTCGCGGGATCCTGCCGCGGGTGCACGGCCGCCACCTCGGGCCGTGCCGTGATCTGCTCGTTGACGGTCGGGTTGTGCTTCATCGTGCAGGTGCCGAAGAGGCTGATGCCGATCATGCCCATCGTCTGCTGAGACAGATGGGTGAAGTGACGGCGCACCTCGTATTCGGCGAGCTCGGGCAGATCGGCCTCCGCCGTGCGCCGCAGCGCAGCGGGGAAGGCGGATCCCTCGCGCGACGGCGCCCATGGGGCGGGAGGGACGACCCCGCGCCGGCCGGGCGCGCCCAGCTCGTAGACGATTCCCTCATCCCAGGATGCGGCGTGGTAGCGGCGGATCGCGCTCATCGGACGACCTCCTTCAGGGCGGCGAGCAGCTGTTCGACGTCCTCCTCGGCGATCACCTCGGTGACGCAGTAGAGCGCGCAGCCGTCGAGGGCCTCGTGGGTGCCGGTGAGATCGTGGCCCCCGAGGATGCCGTGCTCCAGCAGCGCCGCGTTGATCTCGGCGACGGAGCGGCCGGTGCCGCTGAAGTCGACGATGAACTCCTTGAAGATGCGGTCGCCGTAGCGCACCGAGACCCCGGGGAGCTCATCGATCAGCTCGGCCGTGCGCCGGGCGTTGGCGACGACCGTGTCGGCGAGCTCCCGGAATCCCGCCGGGCCGAGCAGCGACATGTAGACGGCTGCGCGGATCGCCCAGAGGTAGACGGAGTTGCCCGTCCAGTCGTTGCCGAGCTCGCGCGCGCCGTAGGAGCTCTGCCCGAAGAGCGTCATGCCGAAGGCGCGCTCGCCCTCCCGAGCGGTGGGGGCGAGACTCACCTGCAGCGTCGGGAACTGGCGCGCGTAACGCTCCTCGTCGCGCGAGGCGATGAATCCGCCGACGCCGCCGCCGGCGTTCAAGTGGATCCCGAGCGGTTGCAGCGAGCCGACGAGGATGTCGGCACCGAAGACCGCCGGGGAGGCCAGCCCGCCGAGCGAGATCGGATCGACCCCGATCACCGCTTCGGCACCGGCGTCGTGCGCGGAGGCGATGATCCGCTCGATCTCGTGCTCGATGACGCCCCAGGAGTTCGGTGTCTCGACGTAGACGGCGGCGACGCGATCGTCGAGCGCCTCGGTGAGCGCCGCGAGGGACACCGTACCCGTTTCAGGATCGATCGCGACCTCGCGCACGGTCAGGGCGCCCGGCATCTCCGCGTAGCCGCAGTAGGTGTCGATGACGAGGCGCCGTTCCCGATCGAGGTTCGCGGGCAGCACGACGACGTCCCGGCCGGTGAGGCGGGAGGCCATGCGAAGCGCGTGGCCGGCGGCCGTCGCCCAGCTGTAGATGGGCAGTCCGACGAACTCGAGTTCCAGCAGGGCGCCGAGCTGCGACGTGAATTCGAACCACGCCTGGTTGCGGCCGTGGTCGGAGCTCGGCGTGCCCCAGACGGAGGTCGAGATCTCGGGCCGCGCGACGATCTCGTCGCAGAGCGCGGGGACGTAGTGCTTCCAGTACCCGCCGCCGAGGAACGAGAGATGGCTCTCGGTCGAAACGCCGCCCCGGAGGCGCCCCTCGATCATCCGCCGGAGCGCGAACTCCGAGCGGATCCCCTCGCGGGGCTCGATCCGCTCGTCGGCGCGCTGCGCGGCCGGGATCTGCGTGAACAGCTCCTCGATGTCGTCGATGCCGACCGCGTCGATCAGCGCCTGTCTGCTGCCTGCGGCGGAGTTCGCCATATAGGGGTGCGCCGAACGGCTCATGTGCCCTCTCCTAACCTCGTCTGTTCTCTTCGAAATCCGTGCACGCGCCGCGATCAGGCGGCCGCGTCAATTACCCGCATGACGCTGCTCTGGCGAGCGCCCGTGCACACGCGTCGGTAGCCCTCGAGCGGGTGCGGCCGTCGGTCGCCGTCGCCCGTCGCCCGTCGGTCGTCGTCGACGTCGATGAGCAGCACCGGCGGGAACAGCCCGCCGATCTTCTCCTCGGCGGCGACGATGCTCACGCGGTCGGCACCGATCCGGCCGATCACCCGTGTGCTGATCTCCTGGTTGCCGCGCCCCAGGAGGAAGCCCTGGCCGCCCACGACTCCGAGCACGAGATGCGGCTCGGCGGCGTCGCGTGCGATCTCGTAGAGGCGAGCCTCGTCGACGTCGAGCTCGATGTCGCCCGACGGATGCCGCACGTCCACTCCGCGGAGCGTGGCCGCGAAGCCGAGCTCCGCGGCGAGGGCGCCGGTGGTGGTCCCGGGGCCCAGCACCCAGGTCGTGGCGTCGCCGGACGCGGC
>NZ_JBHSRW010000218.1:0-3703 GCF_042659205.1 Leucobacter soli | reverse complement strand
ATCGGATCAGGCTCGAGGGCGGGCAGCACCGCACCGACATCGCGGCGCGGGTGGTCGAGGCATGAGCGGGGCGGGCGCCCCGTCGGCCGCCACCGCGCAAGAGCTGCCCGGCTGGCGGCACATCTACTCGGGCAAGGTGCGCGATCTCTACGTCCCCGAGGTGCTGCAGGGCGAGTCCGCGCATCTCCTGGTGGTGGCGAGCGATCGCATCAGCGCCTTCGACCATGTGCTCGAGCCGCCGATCGCCGGCAAGGGCGCCGTGCTGACCGCGCTCTCGAACTGGTGGTTCGAGCGGATCGACCTGCCGAATCATCTGGCGGCGGCCGACCCCTCGCTGCCGCCCGTGCCGCTGGAGGTGGCGGACCGGGCGATGCTCACGCGGCGCCTCGAGATGCACCCCATCGAGTGCGTGGTGCGGGGGGCTCTGACGGGATCCGGCTACGCCGAGTACTGCGAGACGGGTGCGGTCTGCGGGATCGAGCTGCCCGCGGGGCTGAGCGATGGCGACCTGCTCGAGGAGCCGATCTACACGCCGGCCTACAAGGCGCCGCTCGGCGAGCACGACGAGAACATCACCTTCGAGCGCTCGGTCGAGCTCGTCGGCGAAGAGGTCGCGTCGGCACTCCGCGACGCCTCGCTGCGGATCTTCACCGCGGCACGGGAGCTGGCAGCCGAGCGCGGCGTCGTCCTGGCCGACACCAAGTTCGAGTTCGGTTGGGATCCTTCGCGAGAAGGATCGACCCCCGCCGATCTGGTGCTCGCCGACGAGGTCCTCACGAGCGATTCGTCCCGCTACTGGGACGCCGCGGGCTACGCGGCCGGCGGCCCGGATCGCCTGGCCAGCTTCGACAAGCAGATCGTGCGCGACTGGCTTTCGGCGAATTGGGACAAGCAGGGCGAACCGCCAGTGCTGCCCGACGACATCGTCGCGCGCACGCTCGGCCGCTACCGCGAGCTCTTCGAGCGCCTGACCAGCGAATAATACTGATTCGCGTCGTGAACCGCGCCGATACAATGCGAGCATGACGCAACAGACCGTTTCCCCGAGTCGCATCGCGATTCGCTGCCTCGCCCTGATTCTGGGGTCGGCGGCCCTGGCATGGCTGCTGTTCGTCGCCGGCCAGTACGTGCGACTCGTCGAGGTCTCGGGCCCCTCCCAGTACGACCTTCAGCCCGAGCGCGTGACGCTGGCCCAGTACTTCTACGTCGCGGCGGTCGTCGTGCTCGGTCTCGGCGCGCTGTTCGCGAAGCGACGGCTCGCGGGCCTCGGCGCGGTGTCCGCCGACCGCAGCACGCTCGTCGGCCCCGTCTCGAGCTTCTCGGGTCTCGTGCTGATCGTCGCGTCCGCGATCGCCGTCTGGGCAGTGCTCGTGCTCTTCCTCGGCGGCTTCTTCGGCGTCACCGAGGGCGGGGACCCGGCGCCGGTCGCCCGCATCGTCAATCTCTACGTGCCGATCGTGCTCTACACGGCGCTCGTCGTGACGCTCATCCTGCTGGGCTTCGTGTTCCCGCCGCCCCGGGCGAAGCACGCGCCGTCGGCCGACTCCGGCACGACAGCGGCGCCCGCGGCGACACCCGCAGCAGCCCCCGCTGAGTCGATTCCGCCCACCGGTGCGCACGCTGCCGGCACGGTCGCTGCGGACGCGCAGGCCGCGACCGATGCGCAGCACGGCGATGGGCAGCGCGCGGTCGCCCTCGCCTTCGCGACACCGATCATCGCAGCAGCGGTCGCGCTGGTGCTCGGGCTCATCGTCTACGACGTCACCCGCACTGCCCTCGAGGTGTGGATCTGGGTGGTGATCCTCGTCATCATCGCCTTCGGCGTGCTCGTCGGCACGAGGCTCGCGCGTCGCGGAGCGGATGAGCGCGGTGCGCAGGCGCCGATCGTCGCGGGGGCGACGACCCTCAACTTCGTGCTCGTCATCGTATTCGCCATCGCTGCAGCGGGCATGTCTCTCGGCTACGCGGCGAGCGCCGTGTCGAGCCTGAACGTCTCCCCCGGCCTCGGCCTCTCGGCCTACGCCGACCAGGAGAAGTACAGCGAGTCGGAGGGTGACGACTCCGTCGAGCTCGTGAACCCGCGGATCTCGCTGTGGGGCTCCGATCTGAAACGGGGCACCGACGCCACGGTAACGCTCGATCCCGGCGCAGAGACGATCGCCACGGCCGACGCCGGGCGCAACCGGTGGGTGAACGCCGAAGCCGACCTGCCCGAGGGGCTCGCCCCCGGTGACTACCGCCTGGTGGCCGAGGCCGTCACGGTCGACGGCAGATCGGTCGAGGTGTCTCTGCGCATGACGGTCGACGCGGGGGGCGCGGTCGTGTTCCCCGACGGCTCGAGCATCGACGAGACCGAGGAGAGCCGGCTGCTGCCGATCACTGCAGGCTGGGTGTTCGACGATCTGCTGCCGGCCGGCGTGATGCTCGCGCTGGCGCTCGCCGTGATCGCGGTGAGCCTCCAGACGCGGAATCGCCGGCAGGCCCCCGAGCTCCATCGACCGACGACGGGCCGCGTCGAGGCATAGCCCGCTCGTACGGGTAAACTGGACCGGACTGTTGAGTTCGTGACCGGGAGGCGCCGAGTGCCCACGATTGTTGTTGAAGTGATGCCGAAGGCTGAGCTGCTGGATCCGCAGGGCAAAGCCACCTCGGGCGCGCTCGCCCGCCTCGGCCACGGCAAGTTCCACGACGTGCGCATCGGCAAGCGTTTCGAGCTGGTCGTCGACGGCGAGGTCACCGACGAGGTGCTCGAGGAGGCCCGCCGCGTCGCCGACGAGATCCTCTCGAACTCGGTGATCGAGGATGTCGTCGCCGTGACGGTCGAAGGCGCCGAGTGATGTCCGCGCGGATCGGTGTCGTCACCTTCCCCGGGTCGCTCGACGACCGCGACGCGCAGCGCGCCATCCGCCTGGCGGGCGGCGAGGCCGTCGCCCTCTGGCACGCCGACCACGACCTGCAGGGCGTCGACGCGATCGTGCTGCCCGGCGGCTTCAGCTACGGCGACTACCTGCGCCCGGGCGCCATCGCCGCCGTCTCCCCGATCATGGCCGAGGTCATCGATGCGGCGAACGCGGGCATGCCCGTGCTCGGCATCTGCAACGGCTTCCAGGTGCTCGTCGAGGCGCACCTGCTGCCGGGCGGGCTGATCCGCAACGCCCACCAGCAGTTCGTGCGCCGCGATCAGCGCCTCGTCGTCGAGAACGCGAGCACCGACTGGACGAACGAGTTCGAGCAGGGCGAAGAGATCGTGATCCCGCTCAAGAACGGCGACGGCGGCTACATCGCCGACGACGAGACCCTGAAGCGCCTCGAGGGCGAAGGCCTCGTCGCGTTCCGCTACGCCGGGGTGAATCCCAACGGCTCGCTGAACGACATCGCCGGGCTCACGAACGAGCGCGGCAACGTGGTCGGCCTCATGCCGCACCCCGAGCATGCGACCGAGCCGGGCTTCGGGCCGAACACGTCGGAGCGCATGCGATCCGGCGTCGACGGACTCCGCTTCTTCACGAGCGCGCTCTCGGCCATCGGCGTCGCCGCGTAACGCGCCTCCCGCACCTTCCTACTGCGGCGGGCGCGGGGCGCCCGGCACGCTGAAATCGGGCTGCCCGTCCGGGAGCGCGGGGAGCGGCTGACCGTCGGCGAAGGTCGGCCACGGCAGGAGCGGCGTGGTGGCCTGGGCTTCGCTCGGCTGAATGCTCGGCTG
>NZ_JBHSRW010000217.1:0-3840 GCF_042659205.1 Leucobacter soli | reverse complement strand
CCGGCCGTGCCCGCGCCGGCCGTGCGCTCGCAGCCGACGTTCGCCGAGTCGTCGGCCGACTCATCCGAGAGAAAACCCTCGGGCGCGCCGGCAGTCGCGCCGGCGCCCTCGTACGCATCGGGTCCGGCCCCGGCGGAGAGCACCCGCTACGGGGAGTCCGTCGTGCGCGAACTGCTCGGCGCGCGGTTCATCGAAGAGCGGCCGTTGCCGCAGAGCGGGGAGTAGCCCATGTACGACGGCATCGTGCAGGACCTGATCGACGAGTTCGGCCGTCTGCCGGGCATCGGGCCCAAATCGGCGCAGCGGATCGCGTTCCACATCCTGCAGACCCAGAACTTCGACGTCTCCCGCCTGGCGGAGCTGCTGACCGTCGTGCGCGAGAAAGTGCGCTTCTGCGAGGTCTGCGGAAACATCACCGAGGAACAGCGCTGCTCCATCTGCCGCGACCCCCGTCGCGATCAGACCCTGATCTGCGTGGTCGAGGAGCCGAAGGACGTGGTCGCGATCGAGCGGACCCGCCAGTTCCGCGGCCTCTACCACGTGCTCGGCGGGGCGATCAGCCCCATCGACGGCATCGGCCCGGACGACCTCAGCATCCCGCAGCTCATGCGTCGGCTGAGCGCCGGCGACGGCGGGGAGCCCGTGCGCGAGGTCATCCTCGCGACCGACCCGAACCTCGAGGGAGAGGCGACGGCGGCGTACCTCTCCCGGCTCCTCAACGCCATCGAGATCCCGGTCTCCCGACTCGCCTCCGGGCTGCCCGTCGGCGGCGATCTCGAGTTCGCGGACGAGGTCACGCTCGGCCGGGCCTTCGAGGGGCGCACCCGGCTCTCCTGACACTCCCGCCGCCCGGAGCTCAGCGGCACTTCGAGGTGTCGCCCGGCGCAGCGTCAGTAATCTGCGCAGCGTCAGTAGTTTCTCAAGATTCTGGTCGACGCTGCGCAGATCCCAGACGCTGCGCAGATCCCAGATGCTGCGCGGATCTCTGACCCTGCCTGCATGTGCGGCGCGATAGACTGGTCGTTCCCATATATTTTGCGCCGTACCGCTGGAGGCTCCGTGGCATTGATCGTGCAGAAGTTCGGCGGCTCATCGGTCGCGGACGCCGAGAGCATCAAGCGTGTCGCGAAGCGGATCTCCGAGACCCGTCGGGCCGGCAACGATGTCGTGGTCGCGGTCAGCGCGATGGGCGACACCACCGACGAACTGCTCGAGCTGGCCGACGAGGTCACCCCCATCCCGGCCCCGCGCGAGCTCGACATGCTGCTGACCGCCGGCGAGCGGATCTCGATGGCGCTGCTCGCCATGGCGATCAAGGGCATGGGCTTCGAAGCGCTCTCGTTCACCGGCAGCCAGGCCGGCATGATCACCACCGCGGACCACGGTTCGGCGAAGATCGTCGACGTCACCCCGAAGCGGGTGCGCGAGGCCCTC
The DNA here is from genome assembly GCF_042659205.1 of Leucobacter soli. Classification (NCBI taxonomy): domain Bacteria; kingdom Bacillati; phylum Actinomycetota; class Actinomycetes; order Micrococcales; family Microbacteriaceae; genus Leucobacter; species Leucobacter soli. Next base: position 2,406 of record NZ_JBHSRW010000217.1, on the reverse strand, counting down.
GACCAGGGCGCCATCGCGATCGTCGCCGGCTTCCAGGGGTTCAACCGCGGCACCGGCGACATCACGACCCTCGGCCGGGGCGGATCCGACACGACCGCCGTCGCCCTCGCCGCGGCGCTCGACGCCGACGTCTGCGAGATCTACACCGATGTCGACGGCGTCTTCACCACCGACCCTCGGGTCGTTCCGCTGGCGCGCAAGATCGATCGCATCACCTTCGAGGAGATGCTCGAACTCGCCGCATCGGGCGCCAAGGTGCTGCACCTGCGCGCCGTCGAATACGCCCGCCGTCACGGCGTCGAGCTGCACGTGCGCTCGTCGTTCTCCGGCGAGCCGGGCACCGTCGTCTACGACCCCGAGAAGGGCCTCTCGGAAGGGGAGCACATGGAAGAACCGATCATCACCGGCATCGCGTTCGAGAAGAGCGAGGCGAAGATCACCGTCGCCGGCGTCCCCGATGTGCCGGGCAAGGCCGCGCAGATCTTCGAGGTCGTCGCCAAGACCAACGCCAACATCGACATGATCGTGCAGAACGTCTCGGCGGCCGACACCAACCTCACCGACATCTCGTTCACCGTGCCGATGGGCGATGGGCGACGGGTCGTCGAGGCGCTCGAGGCCGAGCGGGAGGCTCTCGCCTACGGCAGCCTGCAGTACGACGACCAGATCGCGAAGATCGCCGTCGTGGGAGGCGGGATGCGGGACGCCTCGGGTGTCTCGGCGCAGCTCTTCCGGGCCCTCTACGAGGCGGGGATCAACATCGAGATGATCTCCACCAGCGAGATCCGCGTCTCGGTCGTCACCCGCGTCGACCACATGGAGAAGGCCGTGCGCGCCCTCCACACCGCATTCGGCCTGGACGCAGAGGCGGAGGCCACCGTCTACGCCGGCACCGGCCGCTAGCCCCGTCATCCTGCGTGACGCCCTGTCCTTAACCCGCCATCCCGCGGCCGCGCAGCGGATCGCAGGATCCATCACCCGCATCTATATCCTGCGACTTCGCGCAGGATGACGGATGGAACCGTAAGGAATTGTGAACATGTCTGAAGCCAAGGGTGTGAACGTCGCCGTCGTCGGCGCCACCGGCCAGGTCGGCGCCGTGATGCGCCGCCTCCTCGACGAGCGCGGCTTCCCGATCGCGAGCCTGCGCCTCTTCTCGAGCGCACGCTCGGCGGGCACCACGCTGGAGTTCCGAGGCGAGCCGATCGTGGTCGAGGACGTCGACACCGCGGATCCGAGCGGGATCGACATCGCGCTCTTCTCGGCGGGCGGCGCGGCCTCCCGGCAGTACGCGGCCAAGTTCGCCGACGCAGGCGCCGTGGTCATCGACAACTCGAGCGCTTGGCGCCTCGATCCCGAGGTCCCCCTCGTGGTGAGCGAGGTCAACCCGCACGCGATCGGTGAGGCCGCCAAGGGCATCATCGCGAACCCCAACTGCACGACGATGGCCGCGATGCCCGTCATGAAGGCGCTGGACTCCGAGGCCGGCCTCGAGCGCCTCGTCGTCACGACCTTCCAGGCGGTCTCGGGCTCGGGGCTCGCCGGTGCGCGCGAGCTCGCCGGGCAGGTCACGGCGGCCGTCGAGGCAGGCGGGATCGAGGGGCTCGTGCACGACGGCGCCTCCGTGGACTTCCCCGCACCCGAGGTGTACACGAAGACCATCGCGTTCGACGTGCTCCCCCTCGCCGGTTCCATCGTCGACGACGGCGAGGGCGAGACCGACGAGGAGAAGAAGCTGCGCAACGAGAGCCGCAAGATCCTCGAGCTGCCGGAGCTGCGAGTCGCCGGCACCTGCGTGCGCGTCCCCGTCTTCACCGGGCACTCGCTGTCGATCCACGCGGAGTTCGCGAAGCCGATCTCGCCGGATCGCGCCCGTGAGGTGCTCGCGGACGCTCCGGGAGTCGAACTGAGCGACGTGCCGACCCCGCTCGAGGCCGCCGGCAACGACCCCTCGTACGTCGGGCGGATCCGCGCGGATCAGTCCGCGCCGGAAGGGCGCGGGCTCGTGCTCTTCATCTCGAACGACAACCTGCGCAAGGGCGCCGCGTTGAACGCGGTGCAGATCGCGGAGCTGGTCGCCGAGAAGCTGCGGGCCGCGTAAGCGGGCGCGCAGGGCGGTCCGCAGCGCGGAGCGCCGAGCCAGAGCGCGCGGTTCTGCGCGGCGGTCCGCTCGTGCTTCAGGGCGGCGCCTACGCCGGTAGGGTCTCCCGTGCCGTCTCGAGCGTGATCAGCGACGCCTCCGGTCGGCAGGCGAAGCGGATGGGCGCGTAGATCGACGCACCGAGGCCGGCGCTGACGTTCAGGTAGGCGGCGTGCTCCGCGTCGTACCAGGCGCTCAGCCCGCGCGCCTGGCGCACGGGCAGGTCGCAGTTGGCGGTGAGCGCCCCGACGCCGGGGACCCGCACC
>NZ_JBHSRW010000216.1:0-3864 GCF_042659205.1 Leucobacter soli | reverse complement strand
CCGGCACCGTCGAGCTCCGGCCGGGTCGCCTGCCGCGGATCGAGCTCGAGGATGCGGCGGCCTTCGCGCTCGAGCACCTGCTGCTCGACGTGCGAGCGACGGAGCGCTACGCAGGCCGCCAGGAGCCCATCGACCCGCGCGCCGGGCACATCCCGGGAGCGCGGAATCTGCCGACTGGCGGGAACCTCGACGACGACGGGTGGTTCCTCCCCGTCGAGGAGCTGCGACGGAGGTTCGCGACCGCCGGAACGAAGCCGGGAACCGAGACGGGAGAGGAGCACGGGCCCGGTACGCGGATCGGCGCCTACTGCGGATCCGGCATCACCGCGAGCCACACCGTCTTCGCGCTCGCGCTCGCGGGGCGGGAGGGCGCGCTCTTCCCCGGCTCCTGGTCGCAGTGGGCGAACCACCCCGAGCTGCCCGTCGCGACCGGGGAGGCGCCGTAATCGGCACCTCCCCGGAACGCGCGAAGGCCCCGATCCTTCGCGATGCTCCTCGCGGGACCGGGGCCCTCGGGCACCCTGGAACGGGTTACGCTCCGACGTAGTACCCGTCGGCGACGGTGAGCGCCTCGTCGATGATGGCGAGACCGCGGACCAGATCCTCCTCGCCGATGATCAGCGGCGGGGCGAACTGCATGCGGTTGAAGTGCGCGAACGGCACCAGGCCGGCCTGCTTGCACGCCGCGATCACGGCGTTCATTGGGGCGGCTGCCTCGCCCGCTGCGTTGTAGGGCACGAGCGGCTCACGGGTCTCGCGATCCACCACGAGATCCAGCGCCCAGAAGAGGCCCTTGCCGCGGGCCTCGCCGACCGACTTGTGCTTCGCCACCATCTCGGCTGCCCACGGCGCCACGACGCGCTCGCCCAGATCGCGCACGTTCTCGAGCACCTTCTCGTCCTCGAAGACGTCGAAGGTCGCGATGCCCGCGGCGCAGGCCAGCGGGTGGCCCGAGTAGGTCAGCCCGCCCGGGAAGGCGCGGTCGCCGAAGGTCTCGTGGATCGCCTCGGAGATCACAACGCCGCCCAGCGGCACGTAGCCCGAGTTGACGCCCTTCGCGAAGGTGACGAGGTCGGGCTTCACGTCGTAGCCCTGGTAGGCGAACCACTCGCCGGTGCGGCCGAAGCCGACCATGACCTCGTCGCAGATCATCACGATGCCGTACGTGTCGCACAGCGCGCGCACGCCGGCCAGGTATCCGGGCGTGGGCGGCAGCACGCCGTTGGTGCCGGTGACGGTCTCGAGGATGATGGCCGCGATGGTGCTCGGGCCCTCGAGCTGGATGGTGTGCTCCAGGTGCTGGAGCGCGCGCTCGGTCTCCTGCTCCGGGGTCTCGGCGTGGAACTCCGAGCGGTAGGTGTAGGGGCCGAAGAAGTGGACGACGTTCGCGTCGATCACGCCGTTGGCCCAGCGGCGCGGATCACCCGTCATGGTGATCGCGGTCGCGGTGGAGCCGTGGTACGAGCGGTAGCGGGCCAGCACCTTCTGGCGCCCCGTGTGGTGGCGCGCCATGCGGATCGCGTACTCGTTGGCATCGGCGCCGCCGTTGGTGAAGAACACCGAGCGCGCGCCCTCGAAGGAGTGCTCGACGATGCGCTTGGCGAGCTCGCCGCGCACGTCGTTGGCGATGGCGGGCTGGATCGTGGCCAGGCGGCCGGCCTGCTCCTGGATCGCCTTCACCAGACCGGGGTGCTGGTGGCCCAGGTTCAGGTTGACGAGCTGCGACGAGAAGTCGAGGTACTCGTTGCCGTCGTAGTCCCAGAACCGCACGCCCTCGCCCTTGGCGATGGGCATCGGGCTGATCAAGTTCTGCGCCGACCACGAGTGGAAGACGTAGTCGCGGTCGTTCTGGCGCACCTCGCGCTGCGCCTCGGTGTCGCCGAAGCTCTGCGGATTGCCGTGCAGGTCGATGTAATCACTCATTGTTTGTCTCTCTCCGTAATTCCGTCATCCTGCGCGAAGGCGGCGAAGCCGTCGGAGTCGCAGGATCTCATATCGAAACGTGAGATCCTGCGACTCCGTGCGCGTTGCGCCCTCCGCGCAGGATGACGCTTCGCGTCAGCTGTTGCTCGGGAAACCGAGGTCGACCTTCGACTGCTCCGCGTTCGGCCAGCGGGTCGTGACGACCTTGCTACGGGTGTAGAAGTTGATCGACTCGGGGCCGTAGATGTGGGTGTCGCCGAAGAGCGAGTCCTTCCAGCCGCCGAACGAGAACGAGCCGACGGGCACGGGGATCGGCACGTTGATGCCGACCATGCCGGCCTCGACGTCGAACTCGAAGGCGCGAGCCGTCGCGCCGTCGCGGGTGAAGATGCCCGTGCCGTTGCCGAACTGGTGCGTGTTGATGAGCTCCAGGCCCTCCTCGTAGGTGTCGACGCGGACGACCGCGAGCACCGGGCCGAAGATCTCGTCGAGGTACACCTTGCTGTCGGTCTTCACGTGGTCGAGCAGCGAGACGCCGGTGAAGAAGCCGTTGCCCTCGAACTTCGCCTCGCGGCCGTCGACGACCACGGTCGCCCCCTCCGCCTCGGCGCCGGCGACGTAGGACTCCACGCGAGCCTTCGCCTCGGCGGTGATGAGCGGGCCCATCTCCGAGGCGGGATCGGTGCCGTCGCCGATCACGAGCTTCTCCATGCGCTCCTTGATCTTCGCGACGAGCTCGTCGCCGACGCCGCCGACGGCGACCACGACCGAGATCGCCATGCAGCGCTCGCCTGCCGAGCCGTACGCGGCCGAGACCACATTGTCGGCGGTCATGTTGAGCTCGGCGTCGGGCATCACCATCGCGTGGTTCTTCGCGCCGCCGAGGGCCTGGACGCGCTTGCCGTTGGCGGCCGCGCGCTCGTAGATGTACTTCGCGATCGGGGTGGAGCCGACGAAGCTGACGGCCTTCACGTCCGGGCTGTCCAGCAGGGTGTCGACGGCGGTCTTGTCGCCGTGCACGACGTTGAGCACGCCGTCGGGCAGGCCGGCCTCGCGGAAGAGGTCGGCGATGAACACCGAGGCGGAGGGATCGCGCTCGGAGGGCTTCAGCACCACGGTGTTGCCGCAGGCGATCGCACTGGCGATCATCCACAGCGGCACCATCACCGGGAAGTTGAAGGGGGTGATCGCCGCGACGACGCCGACCGGCTGCTTGATGGAGTGCACGTCGACGCCGGTGGAGACCTGCTCGTCGCGCTCGCCCTTCAGCAGGTGCAGCAGGCCCGAGGCGAACTCCACGTTCTCGAGGCCGCGGGCGATCTCGCCGGCGGCGTCCGAGAGGACCTTGCCGTGCTCGCTCGTGACGATGGCGGCCAGCTCGGGGGTGCGCTGCTTGAGCAGCTGGCGCAGGTTGAAGAACACATCTGCGCGCTTCGTCAGGCTGGTCTTGCGCCAGGCGGGGAGCGCGGCCTTCGCCGCGGCGATGGCCTGTTCGACGGTCGCGACGGAGGCGATGGACAGCTCGTGCTGCTCCTCGCCGGTAGCCGGGTTGTAGACCGGCTGGGTGCGCTCGGCGTCGGTGACCTTCTCACCGGCGATGACGTGGGGGATGCGTGCCATGACTGCTGGGCCCTCTTCTCTCGAATGTCTCGATTGGTCAAAGTGTTCGATGGCCCGGAGGCGCTATCCCTGCCAGTATTTCAAGGGCTCGGCTCGTTGTAAGCAGTCAGACCATCCGCACTTGCCGTCGGATTCATACAGAACGTATGATCGATGGATGCAGGATCCTGCCGACCAAGCCGATTACGCCGAGCACTCGCCGCTCCCGACGGTGCGCGAGATCCTCGCGCTGCCCGAGGTGGAGGCCGGTCGGCCGGAGCTCGTCGCGGGGGCGAGCGGCCAGGACCGCGAGGTGCGCTGGGCGCACGTCGCCGCGGGTCG
>NZ_JBHSRW010000215.1:0-3882 GCF_042659205.1 Leucobacter soli | reverse complement strand
GGCTCTGGCTCCGAAGCGGCTGGGCAGGCAGAGGATGACACGCCCAACGCCATCCACACGTTTTGGCCGGTAACCCCGGACTGATGCGGTGCTGCCGTTCGTCCGAGCTTTCTGGTCGGTGACCCCCCCGACTCGAGAACCGGGCTCCGGCAGAAACAAAGAAACCCTCTCGGATCCGCGTAATTCCGCCGATCCGAGAGGGTCATCTGCGCGCCCCGAGGGATTCGAACCCCCGACCTTCTGATCCGTAGTCAGATGCTCTATCCAGCTGAGCTAGGGGCGCACGTTGATCTCTCAACCTCACAGACTTTACCCGAAACCGCGCCCAAACGGAAATCGGCGACCGAGGCGCATCGCAACTCCGGAGTTCCGCGCCGCTGAACGGCTGCGGCGCTTTCGGCTCCTCCGGAATGCCGATGTATCCGACAAGGAAACAGCGATCGGGAGGAACCGACGGCGAACAGCACCGCCCGCGCGCCCGCTCGTCATCCGACAGAGACCGACCCGCCCGCCAGGCGGTACCCTGTCATGGTGTCGATCGAAGCCAGCAGCCCCGCACTCGCCCGCGCCGAAGGCCTGATCCGCGAGATCCCCGATTACCCGCAGCCCGGGATCCTCTTCCGCGACATCACCCCGCTGCTCGCCGACGCCGAAGCGCTGCGGGCGACCAGCGAGGCGCTCATCGCCCCGTTCGCAGGGCAGTTCGACGTGATCGCCGGGATCGAGGCGCGCGGATTCCTGCTCGCGAGCGCCGCGGCGATCGTCGCCGGTACTGGCATGGTGCCGGTGCGCAAGGCCGGCAAGCTGCCGCAGCCCGCGGTCACGATCGACTACGCCCTCGAGTACGGCACCGCGACGATCGAGATGCACGCCGACCTCGAACCCGGGACCCGCGTGCTGGTGATCGACGACGTGCTCGCTACCGGCGGCACCGTGGCCGCCACGCTCGAGATGCTCGAGCACCTCGGCTACCCGGTCTGCGGCACGTCCGTGCTCTTCGAGATCGAAGGGCTGGGGGGCCGCGAGAAGGTCGACGACCACCCGCTGCACACGGTGTTCCGCAACGACCACTGACACGATCCGGCTGCCGGGCACCCGGGCACCCCGGTCACAGTCCCTTCGATCTCGCCGGGCGAGGTGCTGGGGGCACGAATGGGCTGCGCTCCGCGGGATGGTGGAGACTGGACGTCATGAGTGAGACCTCCCCTGGCGACGCCTTCTTCGCAGCGCGCGATCACCTGCTCGAGCTCGCGAAGGATCCGGCTCGCGCCCGCGCCGAGTTCCGCTGGCCCGACGTCGGTCCCGATTTCAACTGGGCGCACGACGTGTTCGACCGTCTCGCTGAGGGCAACGATGAGCTCGCGCTCCGGATCATCGAGACCGACGTCGATCCGGGCGGCCCCGAGGCGGCCTTCCGCGAGACGACGCGCACCTTCGCCGAGCTGAAGCAGCGCAGCGACCAGGTGGCGAACTGGCTTCGCGCGCAGGGCGCGAAGCCCGGGGACGTCGCCATGCTCATGCTCGGCAACCGGGTCGAGCTGTGGGAGATCATGCTCGCCGCACTGAAGATCGGCGTCGTGATCCTGCCGACCTCGGTGGTGCTGGGGGAGCATGAGCTCATCGACCGCATCGAGCGCGGCCGCGTGCGCTGGGTTTTCGCGGCGGCCGAGGACGCCATGAAGTTCGCCGGGGTGCCGGGCGGCTACCGTCGTGTCGGCGTCGGCTTCGACGGGCCCCGCGCCGGGGCGACGCAGGATCAGCGCGCGGCCCTCTACGACTGGTTGCGCTACGAAGAATCGAGTGCGGGATCCCTCGCGCCGGTGGCGAAGACGACGGCGAGCAGCGATCCGGCGCTCATCTACTTCACCTCGGGCACCACGAGCCTGCCGAAGATCGTCGAGCACTCGCACACGAGCTACCCGCTCGGACACCTCACGACCACGGCCTGGATCGGCGTGCGGCCTGGCGACGTGCACTCCGTCGTGAGCGCCCCGGGTTGGGGCAAGCACGCCTGGTCGAGCTTCTTCGCGCCCTGGAACGTCGGTGCTCAGATCGTCGTGCTCAACGCTGCGCGCTTCGATGCGGAGCGCTTCGTCGACGAGCTCGACCGCGCCGGCGTCACCACGTTCTGCGCGCCGCCCACCGTCTGGCGCATGCTGATCCAGCACCGGCTCGAACGGAAGCCGCGCGGCCTGCGCGAACTCGTCTCCGCAGGCGAGCCGCTGAACCCCGAGGTCATCGCGCGGATCGCGGAGTGGTGGGGGCTCGAGATCCGCGACGGCTACGGCCAGACCGAGACGACGGCGCTCATCGGCACACTCCCCGGTGAGCCGGTGGTGCCCGGCGCGATGGGGCGGCCGCTGCCCGGTGTCGAAGTGCGGCTCGTCGACCCGGTGACCGGGGAAGCGGTCGGGGGCGCGCGTACCGACGCCGGAATCGACGCTGCGGGGATCGACGATGCCGGGGTCGACGAGGGCGAGGTCTGCCTGCCGCTCGACGAGCGACCGGTGAACCTGATGCCCGGCTACTTCGGCGACGACGCGGCCACCGCGCGGGCCTGCCGCGACGGACTCTTCCACACCGGCGACGTCGCGCAGCGCGACGTGGACGGCGTGCTCACCTTCATCGGGCGCACCGACGACATCTTCAAATCGAGCGACTTCAAGGTGTCGCCGTTCGAGGTCGAGAGTGCGCTGATCGAGCACGCGTTCGTCGCAGAGGCCGCCGTCGTGGGCGCACCCGACGACACCCGGCTCAACGTGACGAAGGCGTACGTCGCGCTCGCCGCGGGCCTCGCCGCCGACGCCGAGACGGCCCGCGCGATCCTGGCCCACGCCCGCGAGGCGCTGCCGCCCTACATGCGGGTGCGACGAGTCGAGGTCTACGAACTTCCGAAGACCGCCTCGGGCAAGATCCGCCGCGTGGAACTGCGGCAGCGCGAGATCGCCGCGTTCGAGGCGGGGGAGCGGATCCCGACCGAGTGGCGCGAAGAGGACTTCCCCGGGCTCAAGGCGTGACGGGCGGCACGTCGGGGCGGTGAGCCGGGCCACGCAGCCGGGCCTGCGCAGTCGGGATCGCGGCTGCGACCCGGATCCGCGCCTCCGATGCCGTGAGGCCGCCATGGACTCAGACCTCGGATGCCGTGGGGACGGTTCGGACTCAGGCGGTGGGCGCTGTGAGGCGCCCGAGGCACCGGGCAATCCGCTCCCGCCACCAGGCGTCCCGGTCGGGCGAAGCCGCGTAGCGATCCAGCAGCTCGGGATCGAGTGCGGGGCGCCGGACGGGGAGCTCGCCGTTCTGCGGCAGCAGCGAGTCGCGGGTGATGTCGCCCGTGAGCAGACCGACCGTGCCGAGACCGCAGGCTCCCGCGAGCGCTCCGTCGGGCAGCGCTGCGGCGAGATGCAGGCCCATCCCGATGCCGACCGAGGTGTCGAGCGCGCTCGAGACGACCACCGGCAGCCCGGCTTCGGCGACGATGTCGAGCGCCCGGGCGATACCTCCCAGCGGCTGCGCCTTCACGACGATGAGATCCGCGGCACCGGTGCGGGCCACCGCGAGCGGATCCTCGGCCTTGCGCACGCTCTCGTCGGCGGCGATGCGGACCAGCCCCTCCAGGCGCGTCCGCAGCTCGGCCAGCTCGGCGACGCTGGAGCAGGGCTGCTCGGCGTACTCGAGGCCGGCAGCCTCGGGATCGCGGGCGTCGGCGCCGGTGTTGGTGCCGGCGTCGGCGCCGGTGCTGCCCTCGGGTGCGGTGTCGGTAGTACTGGCGGTGGAATCGGTGGCGCCCGCGGCCTCGACGAGGGCGCGGAGCGCGGTTTCGGCCTCTGCGAGCGACCAGCCGCCGTTCGCATCGACGCGGATCCGAGCATCCGGCCCCATCTC
>NZ_JBHSRW010000214.1:0-3930 GCF_042659205.1 Leucobacter soli | reverse complement strand
GCCGCTCGCGGGGCATCCGGCTCCGGCGCTAGGCTGGCGCCGTGGCGACATCGACGCGGGGCCGGCTGCGGGGCCGGCTGGGTTGGGAGCTCGGCATCGTCCTCGCGCTCTCGTACGGGGCATCCGGTATCACGGCGATCGTCGCGATCATCGATCGCGTCACGCGTGAGACCGCCCTCGCCGAGCAGACCGCGACCCTCAACCGGTCACTGGCCGAACGGCCGGTGTTCGACCTCGTCTACCAGCTGCTGTCGTTCGCTTTCGGCCTCGCGCCCGTCGCGCTCGTCGTCTACCTGCTGTGGCGGCGCGGCCGACCGCACCTCTGGCGGCTCGGGCTGTCGCCGCGACCGGGCGCCTCCCCGCGCTGGTGGCTCGGCGAGTGCGGCGGCGGGCTGCTCCTCGCCGCCGCGATCGGCTTGCCCGGCCTCGCCTTCTATCTCTTCGGCCGCGTCATCGGCATCAACGTCGCCGTCGTGCCGACGGCGCTCGACGCCTACTGGTGGACCGTCCCGGTTCTGATCCTGAGCGCGCTCCGCGCCGCGCTCGGTGAGGAACTGATCGTGGTCGTCTACGTCTTCGACCGGCTGCGCAGGATCGGCCTCGGCCCGTGGACCGTCACTCTACTGAGCGCGCTGCTGCGCGGCAGCTACCACCTCTACCAGGGTTTCGGGGGCTTCATCGGCAACGTGGTGATGGGGGTCGTCTTCGGCTGGGCCTACCGGCGGTGGGGTCGGTCGCTCCCGCTGATCGTCGCCCACTGGGTGCTCGACATCGTGAGCTTCGTCGGCTACCCGCTCGCGGTCGCGCTCTGGCCGAGCCTCTTCCCCGCGCCCGGAGGATCGGCGTCCTGACATCGACGTCCCGAACGGGTCGGATCGGTCAGGCCGCCTCGATCGTCGGGATCATCGCCGCGACCAAGCCCCACACCTCGTCGTAGAGCTCCGTCGCCTCGGCGCAGCGCTCGGCAGGGCGCAGCACCTCGAAGGTGCCGTCGGCGAGACGGGTGAGGCCGAAGCCCTCCCGCATCTCGCTGCAGGAGGAGGGGAACTTCGGCAGCAGCGCACCGTCCTGCAGGATCATTCGCTCTCCGTCGAGCATGTAGTAGACGGAGCCGAGCTTGTTCGAGACCTCGACGGTCACATCCCACTGGGTGATCGGCATCCGGTAGGTCGAGCCGACCTCGACCTCGGGGGCCGCGTCGCCCGTTTCGGGCGTCTCCGGGTCGGACGGCTCCTCCTCCGGGGCTGTCGGCTCGGTCGGTTCGGTCGTGCTCGGAGTCTCGGTGGTCGGCTGGACGACCGGCGGCGGGGTCTCGCCGCCGCCGCGGAAGGTCTGCACGATGAACACGGACGCGACGATCGCGACGATCGCGACAGCGGCGACGATGATCCAGGGCAGCAGCCGGCGATGCTCCTTCTCCGCTCCGGTCACGGCGATCCGCTCGTACTCTCCCGCGGGCGATTCGACGTCGAATCCGAGGTCGGCGGCGAGTTGGGCGGCCGATGCGCCGGATTCCTGAGGCGCGGCGGCTGCGGCCGACGGCAGGACCACCGGCTCGGGCACCGTCTGAGTCGGGAGCGGGGCGGTGCGCGGCGCGCTCGGCGCGGTCGAGCGGCGCTTCCGCGCGGCCTGAGCGGATGCCGGCGGAGCCGGGAGGACGATCGGCGTGATCTCCGGTTGCCGCTGCTGGACAGGCGGCGCGGCATCCGGTTCGCCGTCGAGGCCGAGGATCGAGTCGAAGCTCGGGTTCGCGTCCGGGGAGCCTGCTCCCCCGGCGCCCGACTCGCCCCGCGCGGAGACGGGGGCGGCGGGCAGAGTGAGGATCGGTTCGGTCGGCGGCAGGTTCAGCGGATCCGTTTCCGCCGACGCCGCATCGTCCTCGACGGGGTCGTCTCCGACCGTCGCAGAATCGAGGAACGCCCGAAGCTCGTCTTCGTTCATCCTGCCAGCTTACCCGCCCGGCGGGCGCCGTTCACTGAGCGGCGCCTCCCAGCTCCCCGGCGACCGCGGCGATGTGCGGCGCATCCGTGCCGCAGCACCCGCCGAAGATCTCGGCGTTCGCCGCCAACTCGCGCAGAGCGGTCAACCCGTGCGCGAAGGCCGCCGGCGCATCGCCCGGTCCCTCCTCGCCCTCGCGCGCAGCGTTCAACCGGAAGCCGATCACCCGGTCCATCGAGCCGCCGCTGCGCAGAGCGCGGGCGGCCTCCTCCGGATGCGCGCAGTTCATCAGATAGCCGATCGGGGCGTTGCCAGTGGCGGCATCGACTGCGGCGATTCCCTCGGCCAGGGTGTCGCCGCTCGCCAGCAGGCCGTCCGCACCGACGGTGAAGGAGACCGCCGATGGCACTCCGGCCCGGCGCGCGGCGCGCACCACGCCGATGGCCTCAGGGGCATCGAGCACGGTCACCGCAGTCACTCGATCCGCTCCGGCGGCGGCCAGAGCCGCGACCTGCGGCGCATGATAGGACTCCGCCTCCTCCGGCGTCATCCGCTGCGCAGCGTCGTAGTCGTCGAAGCGCGGGCCGACGCAGCCGTTCACGACGACCGGAGCGGCGGCCGTCTCCGCCGCGACCTCGCGGACGAGATCCACCGCGGCGGCGTTGATGCGCGCGGCGATGTCGGCATCCCCGGCGACGGCGTCGTACCCGAGCAGTTCGAGCCAATCCGGGTTCGCGCGCCAGGTCGGGGTGTCGAGCACGAGCGGCAGGCCGACACGATCCGCCAACTCCACGAAGGGGCGGTAGTAGTCGCGCAACGCCTGCCGGCCGTCGACGGAATCGAGCAGCACGAACGCCGCGAACTCGGGGAGCTCCTGCCCCAGACGATCCTCCAGCGCGGTCTCGATGCCGCCGTCCGCAAGAGCGATGGTCATGGACGCCCCACCCGGATCCGGAGTGCGCGCGAGGATTCCAGCTCAACGCCGTCGCCGCGGATCGATCGAATGTCACGCATCGGCTTCGGCACCCCCGTACTCGGCGCGGAAGACGTGCACGAGCGCATTCGCATGCCCGTGCCCCATCCCCTGCTCCTTGAGGAAGGAGACCTGGCTCATGTGAGCCTCCCCCGCGTGCGGCCGCAGCTCTGCGATCCATTCGTCGATCGTCCTGCCGTACTTCGCCTCTATGGAGGGGAAGTAGGACCTCGGCCCCTTCACCTGATCCGACACCGTCTCTCCGTTTCTCTTCGCCTCTTCGCGTTCCGCCCGCTGATGCCCGTCAGTCGTTCTCGCAGGAGAACGCCCACATGACGCCGAATCGGTCGAAGACCTGACCGTACCAGTCGCCCCAGGGCGCCTTCTCGAACGGCATGCCGACGGATCCGCCGCTGCCGAGCATCCGCTCGAAGCCGGCACGCGCCTCGTCTGCGGTCGCCGTGGTCACCAGCAGCGAGTATGCGGTGCCGCGAACCGGGTAGTCGTTCTCGTCATCCATGACATCGCTGCCGGCGATGATCCCGGCTCCGTCGGGCAGCGTCAGCGTCGCGTGGGCGACAGCATCCGGATCCGGCTCGAACGGCATGCCCTCCAGCGGCATGTCCCGATAGCGGATGATGGACAGCTCGCCGCCGAACACCTCGTGCCAGTGCTCCATGGCTTCGGCGGTCGTGCCGGGCAGCGCCACGTAGGTGGCGATCGACTGGGTCATGATCGGGCTCCTTCTTCTCGGGATCCCCCGTGCCCAGTCTGGCCCAGATGCTCGGAAAGGGGTACCCCCTCCGAGGAGCGCGGAAGGCTCACCCCAGGGCGACGATGAGCGCGCACACCGCGAGCACCCCGCTGACGGGGGTCATCGTGAAGCGCTCGGGCCGGCTGCGCGAGATCGCGTTCACGAGCACGCCGAGGACGAAGTATCCGAACACCGCCCAGGCGGCGGCGATGACCGGTGGCGCGTCGCCGGGCACGGCGAGGGCGCCGGCCCGCGCGAGCAGCAC
>NZ_JBHSRW010000213.1:0-3936 GCF_042659205.1 Leucobacter soli | reverse complement strand
CGCCCCCAGGGCCGGGCGGCCGGGTCGGGCCGCCCGGCCCCGGCCATCGGATCCGCTGCGCTCACCTCTCCATTCTGCCCGGCCGCGGCAACGTCCGCCCCGGCTGCCGTCCCAACGCCCACCTGCCTCCCCTGCCCCCGTCCCGCCACCCCGCCCCACTGCGTCGCGAAAGGCCCCCTTCCCGACGAGCGGCACCGTTCCTCACCGCGAACAACCATGCCGCTCGTCGGGAAGGGGGCCGCTCATGGTGAGGAGCACCCACGGCCGTCGCGACGATCACCGCGGGGGTAAAGTTGGTGGGGTCGCACCGACACGAACATCACACAAACACAAGGAGCGCGCATGACCGCCGCATTCGACGCCGTCATCGAGATTCCCAAGGGCAGCCGCAACAAGTACGAGGTCGACCACGAGACCGGCCGCGTCTACCTCGACCGCGTGCTCTACACGAACTTCGTCTACCCTGCCGACTACGGCTTCTTCGAGGAGACCCTGGGCGAGGACGGCGACCCGCTCGACGTGCTCGTGCTGCTCGACTACCCCGTGTTCCCCGGTGTCGGCATCAAGGTCCGCCCGGTCGGCGTGCTGCGCATGAGCGACGAGGCCGGCGGCGACGACAAGGTCGTCGCCGTGCAGGCGAAGGATCCGCGCTGGACCTGGATCCAGGACGTGGACGACATCCCCGAGTACACGCGCAAGGAGATCACCCACTTCTTCGAGCGCTACAAGGATCTCGAGCCCGGCAAGTGGGTCAAGGTGGACGCCTGGGGTTCGGCGGCCGACGCCGAGCAGCTCATCATCGAGGCGCAGCAGCGCCTCGCAGACCAGCACTGACCGGCTCAGCACTGACCGGCTCTGAGCCGACCGGCAACGCGCAACGCCCCGGAGTTCCGACGAAGGTCGGAGCCCGGGGCGTTGCGCGTGTGCGGGACGATGCGCCGTAGCGGCACCACCGCGGCACCGCAGTGGTGCCGCGGTGCGGGCGTCAGCCGGACATGTAGCTCGGGATCGGGTTCTGGAAGACGCCGTTGATCATGACCTCGTAGTGCAGGTGGCAGCCGGTGCTGTTGCCGGTGGTGCCGACGTAGCCGATGACCTGGCCTCGACTCACCGACTCGCCGTAGCTCACGGCGAAGCGGCTCTGGTGGGCGTAGCGGGTGACGTAGCCGTCGCCGTGGTTGATCCAGACGAAGTTGCCGTAGTTGCCGCCCCAGCCGACGAAGCCGACGGTGCCGCTCTTGGCCGCGTAGATCGGGGTGCCGCAGCCTGCCGCGATGTCGACGCCGGTGTGGCCGTAGTAGCCCCAGTAGTAGGTCGAGATCCAGCCGCCGGAGATGGGTCGGAGCCAGCCGTTGCTTCCGCCGCCACCGCCACCGCCGCCGCCACCGGAGCCGCCGTCCGATGATCCACCGCCACCGCCGCCACCGCCGTTCTTCTTGGCTTCTCGCTCGGCTCTCTTGCGGGCCTCTTCTTCGGCTTTCTTGCGCGCTTCCTCTTCTTTCCGGAGGCGCTCCTTGTAGCCGTCGACCGTCTTGGTGGTCTTGTCCTCGAGCGCTTCGAGCTGCGCCTTGAGCACGTCCTGCCGGTCCTGCTGCTCGGCGAGGAGCACGGCCTGATCCGCTGCGGCCTGCGCGGCGGCGTCGGATTCCTTCTTGGCGGTGTCGCTGAGGGTCTTGCGTTCTGCGCGGGCGACCTCGGCCTGCTCTCCGAGGGATGCGGCGGTGTTGGTCGCCTGCTCGGCCTGCTCGGAGACGGTGGTGTTGCGCTCGGTGGCCTTCTCCATCGCCGCGAGGCGCTCGAGCAGGGCGTCGGCGGTGTCGCCGTCGGTCTGGAGGAAGAGCTCGACGCTGCGGTCGACGCCTCCGGAGCGGTACATCTGAGACACGAGGGAAGCGGCCTGCTCGGTGGCCTCGTCGGCCTCCTTGCGGCTCTGCTCCGCCTGCTTGTCGAGCAGCTCGGACTTGGCGGCGGCGGCCTGCAGCGCCTCTTCGGCGATCCTGGCCTTCTCCATCGCCGCAGCGGAGGCGTCGCGGAGTCGCTCGAGTTCGGATTCGCTCTCGGCGAGGAGCTCCTTGATCTCCTTGACCTTCTTGGCTGCGGCGGCCTCGCTGCGCTTCGCCGCCTGGACGTCGTCCCAGGTGGGCAGCCCGGTGACGGCCTGCGCCGGGTCCGCGCCGATCTGACCGCCGAGCACGGCGCCGCTGACGAACAGCATGACGCCGAACGCTGCGATCCAGCGCCTCGGAGCCCTTCTTGCCTGCACGGGCATAGCTCGACCACCCTCCATCCGAAGCCTCAGGCTAGCATTGAAGGTCAAGGTTCCCGGCCGCACGACGCGGCGTTTTGGCAGGCTTCGCGTCGGTGTTCTCACAGGCTTCGCGTCGGCGCTTTCGCGAGATGCACATGGGCGACCGGTATCGACGGAGGCCCCGGTTGTGCGTGTCCGCGCATAGGTTTCGCGCATACGGAGTCGCGCTTTATTCTGAAAGTATGACCGAGCGTCAGTTCGGCATTGGATCAGCTATGCATCGAGGGAGTCTCGTGGAGCAGAACGACCGCACGTCACCGAACGGATCCGACACGGAGAAGACCGTCACGACTGCGGAGGGAGACGTCTTCGTCGCGGCCCAGCCGAACCAGATCGACGTGACTCCGGAGATCGATGAGATCGCGGAGCTCCGCCGCGCCGGGAAGAAGAGCCCGAAGGACGACGGCCCCGACGCGCCGTGGCGGCAGGGCTACCCTTATGACAAGAAGGTCGGCCGCGCGCGGTACGAGCGCGAGAAGCGCAAGCTGCAGATCGAGCTGCTCAAGCTGCAGGCCTGGGTCAAGGAGCGGGGCGAGAAGATCGTGATCCTCTTCGAGGGCCGCGACGCCGCCGGCAAGGGCGGTGCGATCAAGCGTTTCACCGAGCACATGAATCCCCGCGGCGCGCGCGTCGTGGCGCTCGAGATCCCCACCGAGCGCGAGCAGAAGCAGTGGTACTTCCAGCGCTACGTCGCGCACCTCCCCACGGGCGGCGAGATCGTCATGTTCGACCGCTCCTGGTATAACCGTGCCGGAGTGGAGCGCGTGATGGGATACTGCACGCCGCAGCAGTATCTCGAGTTCACCCGATCCGCGCCCGAATTCGAAAGGATGCTCGTCAACTCGGGCATCCACCTGATCAAGTTCTGGTTCTCGGTCGGCCGCGCCGAGCAGCATGCGCGCTTCGTCTCCCGCAGCGGCGACGAGGTGAAGCAGTGGAAGCTCTCGCCGACCGACCTGGCGAGCCTCGACAAGTGGGAGGACTACACGCAGGCGAAGGAGGCGATGTTCTTCTACACGGACACGCCGCACGCGCCGTGGACCGTCGTGAAGTCGAACGACAAGAAGCGCGCCCGCCTCGAGGCGATGCGCTGGGTGCTCTCGCTCTTCGACTACCCGGACAAGGACCACAAGCTCGTCGGCACCCCCGATCCGCTGATCATCGGCAGCCCGTCGAGCGTCTACGACGAGGGCGAGGGTCCGACCGGCTCGTTCCCCGTCGTGCAGTAGCGCAGTCCGGCCACGTCGGGCAGGCGGCCGCCACCGGCCCGCGACGAGCGGCCCGGCGACGGGACGACCTGCAACGGGCCCCGCGACGGCCCGACGAAGATGATCAGGATCGCCGGTCGAGTAGGATCCGTCCCGTGGGGGCCGGATCACGGCCCGGTCGGGAAGGGGCGATGAGGACGATGCGATCAGGATCCCGCGCGGGTCGCCGCTCGCTCGCCCACCTGCTGCCCTCCCCCGCCGACTACAGCGGGCTGCGTCGCAGCTGGCGCTCCGATCTGATCGCCGGCGTCACGGTCGGCATCGTAGCGCTGCCGCTCGCGCTCGCCTTCGGGGTGAGCTCCGGCGTCGGCGCCGAGGCGGGCCTCGTCACGGCGATCGTCGCCGGGCTGGTCGTCACCC
>NZ_JBHSRW010000212.1:0-3979 GCF_042659205.1 Leucobacter soli | reverse complement strand
GACGGCTCGCCGACCGGTCCGCCGCCGACCTGCAGCACGCGAAGGCGCAGGGCTTGGATCGGCGCGGCGGCCTGATCCTCGGCTGGAGCGGGATGCGCGGCGTCGTCACGCTGGCCGCCGCGCAGTCGATCCCGATCACCGTGACCTACCGTTCGCAGCTCGTCGTGATCGCGTTCCTGGTCGCCGTCATCACCCTGCTGCTCCACGGCCTGACGCTGCCGCCGCTCATCCGCCGGCTGCGCCCGGCCGGCCCGAGCCAGGACGATCGCAAGCAGGAACTCGTCGCGCTCTACCAGGACCTCGTCGACGAGGGGAACGCCGCCCTCGACGGTGCGCTGCAGCGCGAGCACGAGCGGGCCGAGCAGGATCCTGCACACCGCGAACCGCCTGAGACGGTCGTCCACCGCGTCCGCTCGAGCGTCCGCAACTCCCTCACGCCGCTGGCGTTCTCGATGCCGCCGTCGACGAAGGCGGGCGGATCGCGCACCGGTGACGAGGCGATGATCTATCTGCAGCTCGCCCGCGCCGTGCTCGACGCTCAGCGGGCCGCGCTGCTCGAGGCCCGCGCGATCGGCCAGTACAGCAGCCAGTCGCTCCGCCTCGCCGAGGAGGCGCTCGACGCCTACGAACTCAGACTCACTCCCCCGCAGAAGCACTAGCGTCTGCATCAGCAGAAGCACTCACGCCTGCATCAGCAGAATTATTCGAGGTACCGACGAATTGCGACTTCCCGAACGACTCCTCCGGCGCAGCACGCAGCTGCTCATCGGTCTCTTCCTCTTCGGCTTCGGCGTCTCGCTCATCGTGCGCGGAGACCTGGGCGCCGCACCCTGGGACGTGCTCACGCTCGGCATCATCAGCCATATCCCGGTGAGCTTCGGGGTGGTCACGATCTCCGTCAGCATCATCGTGCTGCTGTGCTGGATCCCGCTGCGCGAGAAGCCGGGCATCGGCACGCTGCTCAACGCCGTGCTGATCGGGCCGAGCGCCGACGTCGGATTCCTCGTTCTGCCGGAGACGACGGAGCTGTGGCTGCGGATCCTCTACCTGGTGCTCGGCGTCGTGCTCATCGGCGTGGCCAGCGGCCTCTACATCGGCGCCCGACTCGGGCCGGGCCCGCGCGACGGCCTGATGACCGGGCTGCACCGCGTGACGAAGCTCCCGATCTGGGTCACCCGCACCGGCCTCGAGGCGACCGTGCTGCTCATCGGCTGGCTGCTGGGCGGGACCGTCGGATTCGGCACGCTGTTCTTCGTGCTCGCCATCGGGCCGCTCTGCCAGGTCTTCCTCCCCCTCTTCAGCATCCCGCTCGCGCGGGACGCAGACCCGGCGGCGCAGGTCGAGGCGGACCCTGCGACCGCACCCGCTACTCGGGCAGCCGCACCGGGTTCTGGTAGTGACTGAAGAGGATGCTCGTCCTGGTCGATGAGACCGCCGGATGCGCCGAGAGGTGCTCCATCACGAAGTCCCGCACGTGATCCGAGTCGCGCGCGGCGAGGTGGATGATGAAGTCCTCGACCCCGCCGAGGAAGAAGAGCTGGAGCACCTCGGGGAGGGTGCGCAGCTCGTCGCTGAACTCCGAGATCCGTTGCCGCGCGCCCGAACGAATCGAGACGCTCACGAGCACCTGGAGCGTGCGCCCCATCACCGCAGGATCGACCGTGGCCGTGAAGCCCGTGATGATGCCCCGCCCGACCAGTCCGCGTACGCGCGCCACGCAGGTCGACGCCGCGACGCCGACGCGCTCCGCCAGTTCGGCGTTCGTCATCCGCCCGTCCCGCTGCAGTTCTTCGACGATCATGCGATCCACGTCGTCGAGCACCACCTCGGCTCGCAGATCCTTCGACGGCTCCATGCCTACTCCGATCATTCAACGCACACAGCGCATAAATATGCGCATTTCGTCGAAGATTATTCTAGACACATCCGATTGCTTCGAAGATAGTGCAGAATCGAGGTGGAATCCTGCGGATCACCGCCACCGCCTCGCAACGCAGCGGGAAACGGATCCGCGTCGAACCTCATCACACAGAGCAAATGGAGCACATCATGCGCGTCGGTATTCCTACCGAGATCAAGAACAACGAGAACCGCGTGGCCATCACGCAGGCCGGTGTCTTCGAGCTGAAGCGCCGCGGGCACGAGGTGCTGGTGCAGGCCGGCGCCGGCCTCGGCTCCGCCATCACCGACGCCGAGTACGAGGCAGCCGGAGCGACCATCGTCGCGGACGCCGCGCAGGTGTGGGCCGACAGCGACATGATCCTGAAGGTCAAGGAGCCGATCGCCGCCGAGTACGACAAGATGCGGAAGGGCCAGATCCTCTTCACCTACCTGCACCTCGCCGCCGACAAGACGCTCACCGAGAAGGTCCTCGAGTCGGGCACAACCGCGATCGCCTACGAGACCGTCCAGCTCGCGAACCGCGGCCTGCCGCTGCTCGCCCCCATGTCCGAGGTGGCCGGTCGCCTCTCGGTGCAGGTCGGCGCCTACAGCCTGATGAAGGCCAACGGCGGGCGCGGGATCCTGCTCGGCGGCGTCACCGCGACCCGTCGCGGCAAGGTCGTCGTGATCGGCGGCGGTGCCGCCGGCGAGCAGGCCGCCCGCATCGCCTACGGAATGGGCGCCGAGGTCACCGTCATCGACATCTTCATCCCCCGCCTCAAGCAGCTCGAGGACGAGTTCAACGGTCGCATCCAGACCCGCACCTCGAACGCGCTGAACATCACCGAGGCGCTGAAGGAGGCCGACCTCGTAATTGGCTCGGTGCTGATCCCGGGCGAGAAGGCCCCCAAGCTCGTGACCGACGAGATGGTCGCGCAGATGAAGCCGGGCTCGGTGCTCGTCGACATCGCGATCGACCAGGGCGGCTGCTTCGAGAACTCCCGTCCCACCACGCACGACGACCCCACCTTCCCGGTGCACAACTCGATCTACTACTGCGTGGCGAACATGCCCGGCGCGGTTCCCGAGACGTCGACCGCCGCGCTCACCAACGCGACGCTGCCCTACGTCGTCGCCCTGGCGGACAAGGGCTGGCAGGCCGCTCTCGCCACCGACGAGGCGCTCGCGAAGGGCCTCAACGCTCACGGCGGCGTCCTCACCAACCACGGCGTCTCCGAGGCGTTCCCCGAGCTCCCCTACACCCCGTACGGCGAGGTCGTGGCGGCGGGCGCGTAAGCATCCGGGCCTCGACCGCGTACGCATTGCCGTCGGCCGCGACGGTCACCCCGTCGGCCGACCTCTCCGTCCTGCGACCCGCACCATCGGGCGTAGGCTGGAACACATGGATCTGAAGTTCTCCTTCGGCGCATCGAACCCGCTCCCTCTGACCACCGAGGGGGCGGGTTCTGCGTCGCCCGGGCCGGGATCGAGCCGCCTCTCACTGCGCGTGACGCTCGGGGATTTCCCCGGCCAGGTCGTCTGCGAGGCGCTCTCCGGCGACGGCGTCTCGTACGCGCGCGCCGAGAAGATCGCCGCGGATCCCGCTGCTCTCGCGGCAGCGGTGCGCTCGGCCATCGCGCGAGCGGGCGCCGAGCTTCCCGAGCCGCTCATCGAGTCGGTGACGGAGATCGAGCTCGCGCTCGGCGGCGCGGAGGCCGAGGTCCTCGTCGGACTCGGGCTGGCGCTCGGCCAGAACGCGGATCCGACGGGCCCGATCAGCTCGGTCGATGAGGCGCTGCAGGCACGCACGGGCGTCTCGGCGGGGACGCCGATCCGTCTCTCCCGCTGAGCGCGGCGTGCGGCCGGCTCAGGCAGCTTGGAAGCGGAGGATCCGCTCGAGCGCCTCGGCGACGGCCGCCTCGCCCGCCGCGTAGGACCTGAAATGACCGGTTAGGCGCTCGCCGCGCGATGTCAAGCTGTGGTGAGCGAAGAATCTCGCTCGCCCTCTCACCGAACTTCCATTCCCGTACAGGCCTCGGTGAAACTCTTGCATGCCTCGGTGAAACTCGCTGCGAGAGGCGGAAAAAGGTTCTTCCGC
>NZ_JBHSRW010000211.1:0-4036 GCF_042659205.1 Leucobacter soli | reverse complement strand
AGCACCGCGCGGCGACCGGGCCGATAGGCGACCAGCTCCGGGGCGGCGACGGCCGAGCGGCCGGCGCGGGCGATCAGCGCGTCCATCGACTGCGCGAACGAGACTGCGGGCAGCGCCGGAAGGTGCGGATCAGCGGGGTGCTGCCAGATGCGGACCTCCGGGCGATCGGACTCCCCCAGCGTCAGGCCGGTCTCCCGTTCGACCGGCAACCGCGAGGTGTCCACGAAGTAGAAGAGCTCGGCGCTTTCCTCGGCACCCTCCACGGCTCCTTCCACGGGGATGCCGTCGTCGCCCGTGCCACCGTTACCCGTGCCACCGTCGCCCGCGCCGTCGCCCGCGAGGCCGAACCCCGTCACCGATCCTCCGCCGAGCGGCTCGCGAGAGCGGAGCGCCATCCGCTCGACCGGGATGCCGAGGGCATCGCCGAGCAGTTCGGCATCAGGGTTCTCGGGCACCCTTCGATTCCATCATGCGCCGCCGGTGATTCGGATGAGAGCTTTCTCACGGTTCGCCGCACTGCGCTCCCGCCCGCGATACTGGAGGGGTGAGCGAACCGTCCGAGCCTGCGCAGCGCCGTCCCGGCTCGTCCGCCTCGGTCCGCACCCGCATCGTCGCCGTGATCACTGTGGTGACCGCGCTCTGCCTGCTCGCCGTGGGGGCCTCGGTCATACTCGTCGAACGGCATCGCATCCTCGAGGACGTCGATCAGCGATTGACCGCGAACCTGGAGTCCGCCCGTTTCATCGTGGGCGAGGGCAACCCTGCGACCGGCAAGTGGGAGTCGTCGACGGAAGCGCTCACCGACGTGGTGCGCCGGATGAGTCCCGACGACCACACCGGCGCGCTCGGCATGGACGGCGGGAAGATCACGATCGTCCCGGGCATGGCGCTCGATCTGGATCTTCGGAGCGCCGGCGACTTCGCCGCCTATGTGGACGCCGCACTCGGAGACGACCCGATCATCGGGACCTACGCCGAGGAAGGCACGGCATGGCGGTACCTGGCGGTGCCGATCTCCGTGGCGGACTCCCCCGCCCCGGAACGAGTCGCCTTCGTCATGGCCTACGACCTCGACGCAGAGCTCGCCGAGTTCGACACCGCGATCCGGGTCTTCCTCATCGCGTCGGCCTGCGCCATCGCGATCGTGGCGGGAACCGGCATCCTGGTCGCCACCCGTCTGCTGCGGCCGCTCCGCCGGATGCGCGAGACCGCGGAGCGGGTGTCCGCCGAATCCCTCGGCGAACGACTGCCGGTGGCCGGGAACGACGACGTGGCCGAGCTGACCGTGACGATCAACGACATGCTCGACCGTCTCGACCAGGGCGTGGAGGCGCAGCGGCGCCTGCTGAGCGATGTCGGCCACGAGCTGAAGACGCCGCTCACGATCGTGCGCGGGAACATCGAGCTCATGGACTCGACCCGGCCGGAAGACGTCGAAGAGGTGCGCGACCTCGCCCTCGACGAGCTCGACCGCATGAACCGTCTCGTGCAGGATCTCTCGGATGCCTCGGCGCTGTACGGCCGCCAGCCGCTGCGCCTCGAGACGGTCGACATCGCGGAGCTCCTCGATCAGATCGCGAAGAAGGCGACGGCGATCGCGGGGGCCGAGGTCTCGCTCGTCGAGTCGGCGACGGGCACGGCGACCCTCGATCCGGCGCGGATCACGCAGGCGATGCTGCAACTCGCGCAGAACGCGGTCACGCACGGCGGCGGGCGGATCGAGCTGGGCAGCCGGCGCACGTCCGATCGGATCGAGTTCCGGGTCCGCGACCACGGCGCCGGTGTCGCGGACCCGGTCAAAGAAGAGATCTTCGAACGCTTCCACCGTGCGCGGGATGCCTCCGGCCGGGCCGGGAGCGGTCTCGGCTTGAGCATCGTCCGCCTCATCGCCCAGGCGCATCACGGCGATGCGACCGCCCAGGATGCGGAGGGCGGCGGCGCGCTCTTCGTGCTCACCGTCCCCACCGCCGACCTACGGGAGAGGAAGGACACCGATGGCCTCGATCCTGATCGCCGATGACGAGCCCCGCATCTCGGGTTTCATCGAGAAGGGCCTCCGCGCCGCGGGCTTCGCGACACGAGTCGCCGCGACGGGTCCCGACGCGCTGCGGCTCGCGATGACGGACGAATTCGATCTGCTGGTGCTCGACGTGAATCTGCCGGGATGCGACGGCTTCGAAGTGCTCGAGCAGCTGCGCGGCTCCGGGTCGCGACTGCCCGTCATCATGCTGACCGCGCGCGTCGAACTGCACGACACGATCGCGGGCCTCGAGGGCGGTGCCGACGACTATCTGGGCAAGCCGTTCCAGTTCGACGAGCTGCTGGCCCGCATCCGCATCCGCATGCGCACCGACGAGGTGACCGCGGTGACGGATCTGTCGCATCGCAACCTCCAGCTCGACATCCGCTCGCGCCGCGCACGGATCGACGGCCGCGAGGTCGAGCTCTCGGCTCGCGAGTTCGCGCTCGCCGAGGAGTTGGTGCGGCACCCCGGCCAGGTGCTCAGCCGCGAGCAGCTGCTCAGCCGCGTGTGGGGCTTCGACTTCGACCCGGGATCGAACGTCGTCGACGTGTACATCGGCTATCTGCGGCAGAAGCTCGGCGCCGAGCTGATCGAGACCGTGCGCGGAGTCGGCTACCGCTTGACGTGAGCGTTCCGCACCGGCGGCTCACGCCTCGAACGATGCGGCATCCGCCCGGCGCGTGCGCCACGGCAGGGCGATCCACAGGCTCAGCAGCAGGATCGCGGCCGCGATCGGCGCGACCCACGAGGCGGGTCCGCCCAGGACGACGTCGAAGACGAACCCCACCGTGCCGACGATGAGAAGGCCGAGCGTGATGAGCCCCACCCCGGTGATGCGGTTGGCGATCCGCACCAGATCGACTTTGCGGCCGCGCTGGAAGAGGAAGCGATGCAGACTCACGGGCGCCACCATGAGCGCCGTCGTGACGATCGCGAGCACCATCAGCGAGAGGTAGAGCGCGACCTGCCGGCCGGAGAGCTCGGCGAAGCGCGCCTGGAACGGCAGCATGAGCAGGAAGGCGGTGAGGATCTGCACACCGGTCTGCGTCACCCGGAGTTCCTGCGTGAGCTCGGTCCAGTTCCGGTCGGCGCGCTGCGCGGCCGTCTCGCCGCGATCCGGTGTCGGATGCGGCGGGGGTGAGGGCGAAGGATCCGGCGAGGGATCCGGAGTCGGTGAGGCTCCCGACGCCGGATCCGGAGGCTCAGGTGCGGCGCGCATACCGCCATGGTAGACCTCTGCCCTCCGCTCCACCCGGCCGGCGGGCAGCCTCGGTGCCGTGAGTCGCCGCTGCACCTGCTCGGGGCTCGGTGAACCACTGTCCGACGATCGTGGATGCGGGTGCGGACGCGGCGTATCCTGTCGGCAGGAGGTCGCCTCATGCGCAGTGTCACCTTTTCGATGGGCATGTCCTTGGACGGCTACATCGTCGATTCGGAGGGATCCTTCGGTTGGTCGATGCCCGACGAGGAGCTGCATCGCCATTCCAACGACGAGGTGCGCGGAGTCGGAGTCCATCTCCTCGGGCGGCGCCTGTACGAGACCATGCTCTACTGGGAGACCGTGAACCTGGACATCGAGCTCGACGCGGTTTCACGAGAGTTCGCCGAGATCTGGCAGCCGCTGCCGAAGATCGTGTTCTCCACGACCCTCTCGGAGGTGCGGGGCAACGCGCGGCTGGCCACGCACGGCCTGGCGGAGGAGATCGAACGGCTGCGTGCCGAGCCCGCGCCGGGAGACATCGCGCTCGGCGGTGCGACGCTCGCCGCCGCGGCCGCGGAGCTGGACCTGATCGACGAGTACCGGATACTGATCCATCCGGTGCTGCTCGGCGGCGGCATCCCCTTCTTCCCGAGGAAGGATGCGCGAAGGAACCTCGAACTGCTCGAGTCCCGCACGTTCGGCTCCCGCGTCGTGCACCTCAGGTACCGGGTGATCCATCCCGGCGACTGAGCGCACCCGCCCGACGCGCATGCGCCGGCACGCGTTCCGCCCGTCCGGCTGTGCGGGCGGGC
>NZ_JBHSRW010000210.1:0-4040 GCF_042659205.1 Leucobacter soli | reverse complement strand
GAGCGCATCGATCTCGGCGTGCGGCGTACCGGCTCCGCGGTGCCAGCCCTCGGCGACGATGCGGCCGGTCGGGTCGAGCAGCGTGCAGCCGACGCGCGGATTCACGTCGTCGACGGGGCTGCGAAGCGCGAGGTCGAGGGCGCGGCGCATCGCGTCCGCCAGCAGCCCGCTCTCCAACACAGCTTCCCCGATCCTGCGCGCCGGGGGCTGCGGGGGCCCGACGGTGCGGGTTTCCGCGTTCCTCTCATCCGGACTTGCACGCGGTCTGACCCGTGCATCACCGTCGGTACCGGAATTCCACCGGATCGGCCTCGCAGGTGCGAGGTTCGTGGACTTTGACCACCGGTTCGGATTCTCACCGACCCCGGAACACATACTTACTGTATCCCGTGGTCGACAGTCCTCTTGTCGAACCGGTTGCCGATGGCCGAGACGGCCATCGGCGGCGTCGGCCCGCAGAGCCGAGAAATCGGCTCTGCTCGGAGGGCCTGGCCGCAGTTCGGATTCTCACCGACCCCGGAACACATACTTACTGTACCCCGTCCCGCAGAATCTTGTTGAGCCGACAAGTAACACAACGTCCCCGAGGCCGCCCGCCATCGCGGTCGGACCCGGGGACGCAGTGCGCGGCAGGCCGCTATCAGGCCTGGAACGCTGGCACGACGTGCTCGATGAACAGCTCGAGCGAGCGCTTCTTCTCCGCGAAGGTCAGGCTGCTGTCGCTCCAGATGCTGTACTCCGAGACGCCGAGCGACTCGTAGTGACGGACCCGCTCGATCACCTCTGCGGGGGTGCCGATCATCGCGGTGCGGTGGAGCGAGTCGAGCTCGAACTCGGGCCGATCGGCGAACTTCTCCTCCGGGCTCGGGTCGAGGAAGCCGTTGACCGGCGTCGTCTTGTTGCCGAACCATGCGTCGAAGTAGCGGTAGAAGCGGTTGATGGCGGTCGCGCCGACCTTCCAGCCCTCCGGATCGCTCTCGTCGTGCACGTAGGTGTGGCGCAGCACCATGAGGTCGGGGCGCTTCTCCACCTCGGGATGGTTCGCGATCGCGGTCTCGAACTTGCCGACGAGATCCTCGACCTCCTCGTCGCCCTTCATGAGCGGGGTCACCATGACGTTGCATCCGTTCGCGACGGCGAAGTCGTGCGACTCGGGGCTGCGCGCCGCGACCCACACGGGCGGGTTCTTCTGCACCGGCTTCGGCACGCTCGTCGCGGCGGGGAACTGGTACACCTCGCCGTCGTGCGCGTAGTCGCCGTCCCACAGCTTGTTCACGGTCGCGACGACCTCGTTCATGGCCTTGCCGCCATCGGTGGCCGGCATGCCGTTCAGCATCCGGTCGAACTCGAACTGGTAGGCGCCACGGGCGACTCCGAGTTCCGCGCGGCCATTGCTGATCACGTCGAGCAGCGCGGTCTCGCCCGCGGTGCGCAGCGGGTTCCAGAACGGCGCGATGATGGTGCCCGCGCCGAGGCGGATCTTCGTCGTCAGCGCCGCGAGGTTCGCGAGCTGCGACATCGGGTTCGGCGACACGGTGTACTCCATGCCGTGGTGCTCACCGATCCAGACCGTGCTGAACCCGCCGGCCTCGGCGAGCAGCGTCAGCTCGACGAGCTCCTCCCAGTGCTGCCGGTGCGAGATCGAATCGTCGTAGCGCTCCATATGGATGAACAGCGAGAAACGCATGTGCCTGCCCTCCTTCTCCTCTTCGCGTACGGCTACTGGGCCGCGCTCGCCGCGGCGTTGCGCTCGGCGATCGTCTGGTTGCCGCGGGACCAGTGCTCGTGCTCGATCTCGCGCACGATCACGGTGATGGCGTCGCTCTTCGCGTCCACGGTCTCCTCGGCCGCGCGATGCACGGCGTCGACGAGGGCGCGGAGCTGCTCGGGCGTGCGCCCGCGGGCGATGGAAATGTCGATCAGTGGCATGGTGTCAACCTCTCATTACAAAGGGGTCCGCGACTGGACCCTCATCGGTATTGATCCACACGCTCTTCAGGCGCGTGTACTCGTGCATCGATTCGATGCCGTGCTCGATGCCGACCCCGGAGCTCTTGAAGCCCTGCCGGGGGGACATCGGGGACATGGCGCGATAGGTGTTGACCCAGATCGTGCCCGCGTCGAGCCTGCGCGCCATCCGGTGCGCGCGGGCCAGGTTCTGCGTCCAGACGCCGGCGGCGAGGCCGTACTCGGTGTCGTTCGCGAGACCGACCAGCTCGTCCTCGTGCTCGAACGGCATGATCGCGGCGACGGGGCCGAAGATCTCCTCGCGCACCACCCGCATGTCGTTGTCCACATCCGTGAGCACAGTCGGCGAGTAGAAGTAGCCGGGGAGCTCGAGCCCGTCGGGCCGCCCGCCGCCCGCGTGCACGGTCGCGCCCTCCTCTGCGCCGAGCTTCACGTAGGAGTCGACCTTCGCGAGCTGGTCGGCGAAGGCGAGCGGGCCGAGCTCGGTGTCGTCGCCGAGCGGATCGCCGATCCGGATCGATCGAGCCCGCTCCGTGACGCGCTCGAGCAGCTCGTCGTAGACCGCCTTGTGCGCGAACACGCGGCTGCCCGCGATGCAGGTCTGGCCCGCGGCGGCGTAGATGCCGGCGACCACGCCCATGGCGGCGTTCGCGACGTTCGCGTCGTCGAACACGATGTTCGGGCTCTTGCCCCCGAGCTCGAGCGTGCAGCCGATGAAGCGGGCGGCCGCCTCTGCGGCGATGCGCGACCCGGTCGCGGTCGAGCCGGTGAACGAGATCTTCGCGAGCGCCGGGTGGCTCACGAGCGGTGCGCCGGCCTCTCCGCCGAAGCCGGTGACGACGTTCACCGCGCCGGCGGGGAAGCCGGCCTCGTAGGCGAGCTCGGCGAGGCGGAGCACGGTGCGCGACGTGTACTCGCTCGGCTTGATGACGACCGTGTTGCCCGCGGCGAGCGCCGGGGCGATCTTCGAGGTCGTGAGCGTGAGGGGGGAGTTCCACGGAGTGATGGTGCCCACCACGCCCAGCGGCTCGCGCTGGGTGTAGTTCAGGATCTCGAGCGAGGTGGTCGGCACCTGCGCGCCCTGGATCTTGTCGGCCAGGCCCGCGTAATAGTAGTAGTACTCGGGCAGGGAGCGCATCTGGCCGCGCATCTCGCGCAGCAGCTTGCCGTTGTCGAGGCTCTCCATCATGGCGAGCTGGTCCGCGTTCTCACCGATCAGGTCGCCGAGGCGGCGCAGCAGGTGGCCGCGCTTGGTCGCGGTGAGCCCGGCCCACGCGGGCGAGGCGAAGGCGGCCTGCGCCGACGCGACCGCGCGATCCACGTCTTCGGCGGTGCCGCGGGCGGCCTCGTAGAGGACCTCGAGCGTCGCGGGGTTGGTGCTCTCGAAGTAGGCGCCGTCGGCGGGGGCTGCGTGCTCCCCGCCGATGAAGTGGTCGAGGCGTTCGGTCACGGCCGCCCTCCTTCCGTTTCGTCGATGAATGAGATCAGGGCCGAGGCGAGCGCGGGCGCGTCCTCGACGGGCATCATGTGGCGGGTGCCGGGAACGATCACCGCGCGGCCGTCCGGGATCGCCTCGGCGAGGCGGCGGGACATCTCGGGCGTGGAGCCGGGGTCGTGCTCGCCCGTGATCGCGAGTGCCGGCGCGTGGATCCCGCCGAGTTCGGGGCCGATCTCGCGATCCCCGCGCACGAACACGGTGTAGGCGTGGAGGTACGACTCGATGTCGTTCGCGAGCAGGGTCGCCCGGGTCGCGTCGATGATCCCCTGCGGCACCGACGTGGTGGCGGCCGGATACCAGCGCTCGATCGAGGCCTCGACTCCTTCGGCGAAGTCGACGCCGGCGGTCGCGAGCCGCGCTTCGACCTTCTCCGCCTCCTCCGGGGTGCGGCGGCAGACGGAATTGACGCTGGTGAGGGTGGCCACGCGCGCGGGGGCGAAGCGGGCGATGTGCTGCGCGATCAGTGCGCCGAGCGAGAACCCGACGAGGTGCACCGGCTCCGCCGGCATGCGGTCGAGCACGTCTGCGCCGAGCGTGGCGAGCGTTTGCGCCTCGCGCAGCGGGGGCTGCGCCC
>NZ_JBHSRW010000209.1:0-4050 GCF_042659205.1 Leucobacter soli | reverse complement strand
GGCATCGCGCGGGACCGGGCGCTGACCCTGCTCGGCGACGCCTACGACGCCGGGTAGCACCAGCTCCACACTGCCTGGTAGCGCCGTACCGCCGGGCGTGCACCGGGTGACGCACTGCCGGGCACTCGGGCACGCGTCCCGTGCCGCGGTCCGATCCGGCCGGGCCGTTCTACCCGAACGTCCCCACGCGCTCGACGCGGATCACCGGCTCGGCCGCCTCCTCCGAGGCGGCGAGGTCGACGACGCCTTCGAGCGCCCAGTCATGGTCCGCCGCCGGGTCGTCGAGCACCTGCCGGAACCGCCACACGCCCGCACCCTTCTCGAGGCTCAAGAGCGATGCGGATCGAGCCTCGGCGCCCGTGCCCATCGAGTCGTACTCGGCGAAGTAGGCGTCGAGGGCGCCGCTCCAGCGATCCTCGCCGAAACCGTGCGGCGCGTCGAGCTCGGTGAGCTCTTCGAGGCGATCGAACGCTGCCGCCCGCACGCGGAGGAAGATCGCGTTGCGCACCATGACGGTGAACGCGCGCTCGTTCGTCAGCACCGACCGGGTCGGCGGCGCGAGGTTCAGGGCCGCGTCCGCTGCGGCACCCGGATCCGGGTCCGGATCCAACCCGAGCAGTTCGCGCGCCGTGCGATAGGCCTCGGCGTCCTGCGCGGGCACGGTCAGCGCAGTCCACTCGTCGAGCAGGCTCGAATCGATCTGCCGCACGAGCTCCCCCAGCCAGTCGATCAGCTCGGCCAGCTCGGGGGTCTTCGCCTGCTCGGGAACGGTGCGCTCGATCGCCCGGAACGCATCGCTGAGGTAGCGCAGCACCGATCCTTCGGCCCGACCGAGCTGGTAGAACGACACCAGATCGCGGAAGCCGAATGCCCGCTCGATCATGTCGCGCACCACCGACTTCGGCCGCAGCTCGTAGTCGCGCGCCCAGGGCACCTCCCGCGTGTAGGCGTCGAAGGCCTCGCTCAGCAGCTCCTTCAGCGGCTGCGGATGCGTCACCTCCTCCAGCAGCTCCATGCGCTGGTCGTACTCGATCCCCTCGGCCTTCATCGCGGCGACGGCCTCGCCGCGCGCCCGGTGCTCCTGCGCACGCAGGATCGACCGCGGATCCTCGAGCGTCGACTCGATCACCGAGATCACGTCGAGGGGGTACTCGGGCGATTCGGGATCGAGCAGCTCGATGGCGGCGAGCGCGAACGGCGAGAGCGGCTGGTTGAGGGCGAAGTTGGCCTGCAGCTCGACGGTGAGACGGAGGATCGGGTCCCCGGGATCCTCCCCCGGCACGGCTGCGGTGCCGGCGCGTTCGGGGTCCGGCAGGATCTCGACTATCCCCCCGTTGCGCAACGTGCGGAAGATCTCGATCGCCGTTCGGGCGTGCGCGAACTGGACCGCTCGCGGTTCGTGGCTGTCGAAGATCAACGTGCGCATGACGCGCAGGATCTCGCTCGCCCGCTGGCCGCGGTGCTGTTCGGTGCGGGGCTCCGCGAAGGATCCTCCCCCGGCGCCCGATCCTCTGCCGGCTGCGCTCATCGGATCGGGCGACGAGCGCCCGGCTGTACCCGCATGATCGGGCGACGAGCGCCCGATCACCCCGAGCACCATCGCGTGCGTGATCCGCATCCGGCTCACGAGCGGTTCCGGCTCGCTCGCGACCAGGCGCTCGAGCGTCTGCTCGTTCCAGGCGACGAACCCCTGGGGTGCCGACTTCTTCTTCGGACCCTTGCCGACCTTCTTGCCCGCCGCTCGAGCCGCCTCGACCTTGGCGGAGGCGCGCGCGTTCTCGACCTCGTGCTCCGGGGCGAGCGCGATCACGTCGCCCTCGGTGTCGTACCCCGCGCGGCCGGCGCGGCCGGCGATCTGGTGGAACTCGCGGGCGCTCAGGCGCCGCATCTTCTGGCCGTCGAACTTGGTGAGCGCCGTGATCACGACGGTGCGGATCGGCACGTTGATCCCGACCCCGAGCGTGTCGGTGCCGCTGATGACGCGCAGCAGGCCGCGCTGGGCGAGCTGCTCGACGAGGCGCCGGTAGCGGGGCAGCATGCCGGCGTGGTGCACGCCGATGCCGCTGCGCACGAGCCGCGAGAGCGTCGTACCGAATCCGGTCGAGAAGCGGAAGTCGCCGAGCGCGTCGGCGATCTCGTCGCGCTGCTCGCGGCTCAGCAGCCGGATCGAGGCGAGCGCCTGCGCCTGCTCGACCGCATGCGACTGATTGAAATGCACGAGATAGGCGGGCGTGCCGCCCTCGGCGAGGAGCAGCTCGACCACCTCGTGCGCGGCTCGCACCTCGTAGGCGTAGTGGAGCGGAACCGGGCGCTCGGCGTGGGTGACGAGGGCGGTGTCGCGGCCGGTTCGGCGGCTCAGATCCTTCGCGAGCTCCGTGACGTCGCCGAGCGTGGCCGACATCAGCAGGAACTGCGCGTTGTTCATCAGCAGCAGCGGGACCTGCCACGCCCAGCCCCGGTCGGGTTCCGCGTAGAAGTGGAACTCGTCCATCACGACCTGCGTGATGCCGCCGGCTTCGGCGTCCACCGCGCCGTCGCGCAGCGCCAGGTTCGCGAGGATCTCGGCCGTGCAGCAGAGGATCGGCGCGTCGGGGTTGATGCTCGTGTCGCCCGTGACCATGCCGACCCGCTCGGCGCCGAACACCGAGACGAGGTCGAAGAACTTCTCGCTGACGAGCGCCTTGATCGGAGCCGTGTAGACGGTGCGGCGCCCCTCGGCGGCGGCGAAGAAGTGCGCGCCCTGGGCGACGAGCGACTTGCCCGTGCCGGTGGGCGTCGCGAGGATCACGTTCGAGCCGAGCGCGAGGCCCAGCAGCGCCTCCTCCTGCGCCGGGTACAGCGCCAGGCCCTTCTCGTCGGAGACCCACGCCTCGAAGCGCTCGAACAGCTCATCGGCCTCGGGCGTCGTACCCGGAGGAGTCGATCCTTCGCGTGCATCGAGGATCGCGCCCAGGCTCATAACCCCCAGCCTAGCTTCCGCAACCCGCGCCCCCGCCCGCCTTGCCCGTGCCCCCTTGCCCCGCACCCCGCACCCCGTGCCCCTCCTTCCCCCCTCTGGCGCAGTTGCTCGGTTGTGCGGGGTTGGATCGTGCCGCACCCCGCACAACCGAGCAACTGCGCGTCGCCGGACTGTTAGCATCTGAACCGTGTCAGAGCCGAGCGACCAGAAGCAGATCCGCGGATACGCGGCCGAGCGCCCCAAGGCGTTCGTCGACGCGGTCGTCGCCATCGCGATGACCCTGCTGATCCTCCCCCTGATGGAGAGCGTCGGCGACGTCGCCGCCGAGGGCGAGGACGCGATCACCTGGATCGGCGACCACTCCGCCCAGCTCGTGAGCTTCGGGCTGAGCTTCGTCATCATCGCCATGTTCTGGCTGAGCCACCACCGGCTCTTCTCCGCGGTCGAGCGCGTCACGGACCGGCTGCTCTGGCTGCTGGCCGCCTGGATGCTCTCGATCGTCTGGCTGCCGGTCGCGACCGCGATCTCCGGCCTGATGTCGGCGACCGATCCGATCGCGAAGCTCCTCTACATCGGCAGCATGAGCGTGACGGCTCTGCTCTCGCTGGCGATCCGGGTTTACCTGCAGCGCCACCCGGACCTGCACGAGGTCCCGCACCGCGCGCTGCGGGAGGGCATGGCCGAGGACCTCGCGATGGCCGTGCTCTTCGCGGTCGCTCTCGCGATCACGCTGCTCTTCCCCGCGGTCGGCTACTACTCCATGCTGGTCATGCTGGCGAGTCCGCTCGCCCAGGCGCTCTTCTCGCGCATGCTCGGCGTGAGCCGCCGGAGCTGAATCGGCAGAGCCGAATCAGCAGAGCCGAGTCAGCAGAGCCGAGCCGCCGGAGACGACACCGGCAGGGCTCGTTCCGGATCGGGCCGCGCCGGATCAGCGTCCGAGCCGGATCAGCGTCCGAGCCGGATCGGACCGCGCCGGATAAGCGTCCACGCCGGATCGATGTCAGCGGCGGGTCGATGATGCTCCTATATTTGTCAACTTGTAGGCGCGCTTGTTTCGAGCCATTCTCGGTATGCCAGAGCGAATTCGTCAT
>NZ_JBHSRW010000208.1:0-4059 GCF_042659205.1 Leucobacter soli | reverse complement strand
CCGGCGCGAGCGCGTGCCCCACCGGCAGTTCGCCGATGCTCGGCAGCGCGACGCCCGTCGCGGTCGCCTCGCCGTCGAGCAGATTCGCCGTGCCGATGAACGCGGCGACGAAGCGCGAGCTCGGCTGCGCGTAGAGCGAGACGGGGGTGTCGAGCTGCTCGAGCCGGCCGCGGTTGAGCACGACGATCCGATCCGCCATCGACAGCGCCTCCTCCTGATCGTGGGTCACCACGACGAAGGTCATGCCGGCCTCGTGCTGCAGCCGCTTCAGCTCGAGCTGCATCTCCTCCCGGACCTTCCGGTCGAGCGCCGAGAGGGGCTCGTCGAGCAGCAGGAGCCGGGGCTGCTTCACGAGCGCGCGCGCCAGCGCGACGCGCTGCCGCTGCCCGCCGGAGAGCTTCGCCGGGCGCCGCTTCGCGAACTCGTTCAGGCCGATCACGTCCATGATGTCTGCGACGCGCCGCAGGATCTCGGCGCGGGGCAGCCCTTCGGCCTCGAGCCCGTAGGCGATGTTCTTCTCGACCGAGAGGTGGCCGAAGAGGGCGTACGACTGGAACATGAGGTTCACCGGGCGCCGATGGGCGGCGATGCCGAGCAGCGAGGAGCCGTCGAGCCGGATGTCGCCCGATGCCGGCGACTCGAAGCCCGCGATCGTGCGCAGCAGCGTGGTCTTGCCGCAGCCGGAGGGGCCGAGCAGCGCGAAGAACTCGCCCTCGGCGATGTCGAAGGTCACGTCGTCGACCGCGGTCACCGACCCGTAGCGGGCCGTCACCCGGTCCACCTGCAGCAGCGGCGTGTCGGCGGGATGCGAGGCGTGCTGGGTCATTCGGATTCCTTCGGTGAGCCGATGCGGGTGAGTCGTTGGGCGGCCAGGATCGTCACGATGCTCACGAGCAGCAGGAGCGTCGCGAGCGCGTTCACCTCGGGCGTCACGCCGAAGCGCACGGTCGAGTAGATGACGATCGGCAGGGTCGGGGTCGTCGGCGCCGCGGTGAAGTAGGCGATGACGAACTCGTCGAGCGACAGGGTGAAGGCCAGCATGGCGCCGGCCACGATGCCGGGCATGAGCTGCGGCAGGGTGATCCGCAGGAACGTGCGCACCGGCGAGGCGCCCAGATCCCGCGAGGCCTCCTCGAGGCTCTCGTCGATGCTCGCGATGCGGGCGAGGACTATGGCTGTGACGAACGCCGTGGCGAAGACGGAGTGCGCGATCACCACCGAGTGCAGGCCCAGAGTGAACGTGATGAGGGAGTAGAAGCTCAGGAGACCGATGCCGAGCAGCAGGTCGGGGAGCAGCGCCGGCGCGATGGAGAAGGCGCGGATCAGGCCCCCCTTCGTGTACCGGTGGATCCCGACGGCGAGCAGTGTGCCGAGGACCGTGCTGATCACGGTGACCGAGATGGCCACGATGAGGGTGTTCCCGAGTCCCTCGAGCATCGCCCGGTTGTGGAAGAGCGACGCGTACCAGTCGAGCGAGAAGCCTCGCCAGACGAAGAGGTTCTTCGATGCGTTGAAGCTCATCACCACGACGACGACGATGGGCAGGTAGAGGAAGAGGTAGCCGAGCCAGAGCGGGACGTGGAGCCAGCCGACACCCCGCCGGCGGCGGCCACGCGGCGCGGAACGCTCGCCCATCGTGCGCAGCACCGTGGTGGTGGGCGCGGTCGCGGGGTCGATGGGCTTCATCGTCGGATCCGTTCCGATGCCGTGCTCAGTCACGGTCGCCACCTCCGCTCAGACGCCGGTTCACCCAGCTCTGCCCGACGATCAGCAGCGCGAGGAAGGCGCTCAGCACGAGCGCGAGCGTGGCACCGAACGGCCAGTTCCTCGCCTCGAGGAACTGGTCCCGGATCAGGTTGCCGATGAGTACCATCTTGCCGCCGCCCAGCAGCTCCGGGATGACGAAGTTCGACATGCTCGGCACGAAGACGAAGATCGCGCCGGTGAGCGCGCCGGGCAGCGACATCGGCAGGGTGACCGTCCGGAAGACTCGCCACGGCGTGGAGCCGAGATTCGTCGCGGCCTCGCGCAGCGAGGGGTCGATCGCCTGCAGCGAGGCGTAGAGAGGCAGGATCATCAACGGCAGGTACATGTAGAGCAGGCCCACCCCGACGGCGCCCCAGTTGTAGAGCAGCGGGAGCGGCGCGTCGATGATCCCGAGCCCCATCAGCGACTGGTTCACGATGCCCGCGTTGTTGAGCAGCAGGATCCAAGCGTAGGTGCGGATCAGGAAGTTGGTCCAGAACGGCAGGACGATGGCGATCAGCGCGATGGTGCGCCAGCGCACCGGGATCCGGGTGATCGCGTAGGCGATCGGGTAGCCGATGAGCAGCGCGAGCAGGGTGACGAGCAGCGCCGTACCCACGGATTGGGCGATCACGCCGGCGTAGAGCGGATCGAGCAGCTTCGCGAAGTTCTCCGTCGTGAAGGTGAACTGCACGCCGCCGAAGCGGCCGCGCGTGAAGAAGGAGTAGACGAGCAGCAGTGCGACGGGGATCGCCATGAAGACGATCAGGAAGAGGAGGCCGGGGCCGAGGAACGGCAGCGATTTGAGGGCCGGGGGCGCCGTGCCCGGGGTGCGGGGTGCGTGTTCGGCCATGGTGCGTCGTTTCGTGGGCCGGATGCCGCCGGCCGCGGGGAAGGGGTGGCGTGAGGGTGCGGATCGGTGCCGATCCGCACCCTCACGATGGGATCAGTTCGCGGAGAGCACCGCGGTGTTCAGATCGGTGAAGGCGGTCGAGAACTCGCCGAGATCGATGATCGCCTCCTGCGAGGTCAGCTCCTCCACCGATGCGCCGAGGTTCGGGAACGCCTCGATCAGGTCGGGCGAGAGGCCCTCCATCGCGACCTTGTTGGGCACGCTGTAGAGGATGTTCTCGGCGACCCAGGTGCCGATCTCGGGATCGAGGATGAAGTTCACGAAGGTCATGGCGGCCTCCTTGTTCTTCGAGCTCTTCAGCACCGTCATGGTGTCCGTCCAGAGATCCGAGCCCTCCTTCGGCGTGACGAACTTGATGCGGTCGTCCTCGGCGATGCCGTAGTTGCACCAGCCGTCCCAGGCCTGCACCAACGCGGCCTCGCCCGAGACCAGCTTGCTGTAGAAGGTGGTGTCGTCGAACGCGAGCAGGGTCGGCTTGGTCTTCAGCAGCTGCTCCTTCGCCTCGTCGAGGTCCGCCTGCTCGGTCGTGTTGACCGAGTGGCCCTGCAGCTTGAGCGCGGGCAGCGCCAGCCAGCGGTCGGTCGACAGCATCGTGGTCTTGCCCTCGAGCTCGGGCCGCGGGTTCAGCAGGTCGTCCCACGAGTCCGGATCGTAGCCCGTCAGGTCGGGCCGGTAGCAGAGGCCGGTCGTGCCCCAGGCGTACGGCTCGGAGTAGACGTTGCCGGGATCGTAGGGCAGCTCGAGCGCCTCGGGGTAGAGGTTCTGCTCGTTCGGGATGAACGACTTGTCGAGCTCGGCGAGCAGGCCCTGCTCCGCGAGCGCCTGCGCGTACTGGCCCGACATGAACGCCACATCGATGCCGGAGTCCGCGGAGGCGGTGAGCTTGGCGACGATGTCCTCGTTCGTGGCGTGATGCACGATCGTGACTTTCACCCCGGTCTCCGTCTCGAAGCGCTCGGCCAGATCCTCGGGGTAGTAGTCGGCCCAGATGCCGACGGTGAGCGACTGACCCGAGATATCGACGTCCGGATCGAGCTCGTCGGTCCCGACGTCCTGACCCGCGCACGCGGTGAGCGCCAGCAGGGCGGCCGTGGCGAGGCCGACGGCAGCGGTGACTCTGGAATGCTTCATATGACCAACCTCCATTGGTTGTGACAGGGTCAGCCCGATTGTTCCATCGAGTGGTAAGGAACGACAAGGGTTGCAGACCATCGTTGTCAAGATGTTTACAATTCACCTTGAATTCGGCTTCAATGAATTGTGATGTCCCCACCTGAGCACGTGAACGGCCCCGGCCCCGATGCCGAAGCCGGCGCCGGTATCGACGCCGGCCCGGCCTTTGCCGGGCCGGGCGCGAGGGCGCGCGGAGCCCGGTTGACTGATGCCGAGCCGAGACTCGC
>NZ_JBHSRW010000207.1:0-4072 GCF_042659205.1 Leucobacter soli | reverse complement strand
GAGGCCTGCGGGTGCTGCCGGCCTGGGCCGACCCGGAGGTCGCCGCGGCGTTCCGCGCCTCGATCGCGGAGGAGCCGCGCATCCACGACGTGGTTCTCGAACCGGGCGATCCCGAGGGGCGCCTGCTCGCCCCCGAGACAGAGGTGATCCTGGTGCTGGTGCCCGGGCTCGATCGCTCGGCGCTGCAGGAGGTGCTGGCCGGGGTGCAGCAGCGGTGGGCCGGCGATGCCCTGATCGCGAGCCGCGTCGACTCGCTGCACCTGTCGATCCGCTCGCTCGGATCGGATCGAGCAGCGCACTGAGCGGATCGAGCAGCGTTCAGAACAGATTGAGCAGCAGCACGTAGACGCCGGTGCCCGCGAATATGCTGAGCAGGGCGCGCCGGCCGAGGAAGAGGTGCACGAGGATCGTCACCGCGGTCGCGACCGCCACGATCCAGGGCTGCGCCGGCCGGGCCGCGATCTGCTCCTTCAGCATGACGACCGCGAGGATGAGCAGCAGGCCCGCGGGCATCCAGCGCCCCAGCGCCGTCACGAAGCGCGACTTGCGCAGCGGCTTGAGGATCGCGAACGGCAGCGCCCGCAGCAGCACGGTGATGACGCCGCCGATCGCCACCGCGGCGATCATGTAGCCGATCGTGGGAGTCACGACGCCTCCTCGCTCGGGGCCGCGTCGTCGTCGCGGCCGCCTTCGTCCGCTGTGCGCATGCGCGACCAGGCGTAACGGACGAACAGCAGCAGCGTGAAGATCACCAGGGCGGCGAGCACCTCGGAGCCGGGAAAC
Organism: Leucobacter soli; assembly: GCF_042659205.1. Taxonomy (NCBI): domain Bacteria; kingdom Bacillati; phylum Actinomycetota; class Actinomycetes; order Micrococcales; family Microbacteriaceae; genus Leucobacter; species Leucobacter soli. Next base: position 3,289 of record NZ_JBHSRW010000207.1, on the reverse strand, counting down.
ACCAGCATCGCGAGGGCGACGGCGACGCCGGCGAGCGCGACCGAGGGGATCTCGCGCCGGGAGCGCGCGGCGTCGAGGGCCATGACGACGAAGAGGGCGACCAGGGCGAACTCGAAGCCCTCGATCGGCTCGGGCAGCATCGACGCGAGGGCGACGCCGACCAGGCCGCCGGCCACCCAGTAGGCCTGCATCAGGAACTGGCCGGTGAGCATCCGCGTCGAGGTCAGCTTCTCGGGCGGCATGAGCACGTACGTGGCGTAGGCCTCGTCGATCATCGCGTAGATCGAGTAGGCGCGGCCGAGACCCGGCCGAACGACCTGGATCGGGAACGAGAACGGATAGAAGACGTGCCGGAAGTTGATGGCGAAGACGGTCACGGCGATCGTCACGAGCGGAGTGGCCGCCGCGATCAGGCTGACGAGCAGCAGCTCGACCGAGCCCGCGAAGACGCCGATCGAGAGCGCGGGGGCGAGCCACCAGGGGAGTCCCGCCTGGATCACGAGCACGCCGAGCGCGACGCCGAGGGGGAAGATGCCGAGGCCGACGCCCAGCGAGTCGACCGCGCCGGCGCGCAGCTGCGCTGCGCGGGACATCAGATGACGGGACCCGTGTACTTCTCGCCCGGGCCGCTCCCCGGAGCATCCGGAATGGGGGAGGCCTCGCGGAAGGCGAGCTGGACCGAGCGCAGGCCGTCGCGCAGGGGGCGGGCGTGCGAATCGCTGATCTCGGGCGCGCCGGCGGTGATGAGGCCGGCGAGGGCGTTGATCAGCTTGCGCGCCTCGTCGAGGTCGGTCTGCGTCTCGGGATCGTCCGCGAGCCCGCACTTGACCGCGGCGGCGCTCAGCAGGTTGACGGCTGCCGCGGTGATCACCTCGACCGCCGGCACCTCGGCGATGTCGCGTGCGGCCTGGGCGACCTGCTCCTGCTCCGTGAGATCCTGGGGGTCTCGGTCCTCGACGCTCGAATGCAGCGCCGCCGGATCCTCGGCGGTGGGATCGGCGGTGTTCTCGGCGGAGATGTTGGGAGTCTGGTGCACATGAACCAGTCTACCGATCGGCGGGGCTCTGTTGGCAGGGGTCCGACCATCTGCTAGTATCTACAAGGTTCGCGGTCTTTCTCCGCGGACTCGCAAGTGGAGAAACTCCCACCCGCGGTCGACAGCATACGGCGAACTCCGGTTCTCCGAACGCCCAGACCACCGGGTTGTTGGCACCCCGTCCCGCAGCGGCTTCGGCCCGGTCGGGACAGCAGATGAAGGGTGCGGAACGCGCGTGCGCGATCCTCCGCTCTGCTTGCGAGCACCCCGGCACCGAGAAGCCTCGGCCGGGAGCAGCCCCAGCATTGAGACAGAGGAGCCGGCGATCAGCGATCCCCGTACGAATGACAGAATCCGCGCCCCCAAGGTGCGACTTGTTGGCCCTGGCGGCGAGCAGGTCGGGGTGGTGTCGATCGACAAGGCGCTGAGCCTCGCAGCCGACGCCGACCTCGATCTCGTCGAGGTCGCCCCGAACTCCGATCCGCCCGTGGCGAAGATCATGGACTTCGGCAAGTTCAAGTACGAGGCCGCGCAGAAGGCCAAGGAAGCCCGCCGCAACCAGGCCAACACGGTCCTGAAAGAGGTCCGCTTCCGTCTGAAGATCGACACGCACGACTACGAGACCAAGACGAAGCGCGCGATCGGCTTCCTGTCGCAGGGCGACAAGGTCAAGGCCATGATCCAGTTCCGCGGGCGCGAGCAGTCCCGGCCGGAGCAGGGCGTCCGGCTGCTGCAGAAGTTCGCCGAGGACATCGCCGAGTTCGGCACGGTCGAGAGCAACCCTCGCATCGACGGCCGCAACATGGTCATGGTGATCGCTCCGCTGAAGAACAAGAGCGAGGCGAAGGCCGAGCAGAATGCGCGCAGAGCCGAGGAGAAGGCCGACCGCAAGGCGGGCAAGGCCGCCGATGGCGCGGAGGATGTCGCGGACGGCACCGCGGCTCCGGATCAGTCCGCCGAGTAACAGACCTGCGGCCGTCGAGGCCGTATCCCCACGTAGTCGCTTCGGCGACACGCACCACACAAGGAGAAGAGATGCCCAAGCAGAAGACCCACTCGGGTGCCAAGAAGCGTTTCAAGGTGACCGGCAGCGGCAAGCTGATGAAGCAGCAGGCCGGCATGCGCCACAACCTCGAGGTGAAGGCCTCGAAGCGCAAGCGTCGTCTGAACGCCGAGCAGGTGCTCTCGGCCGGTGACGTCAAGCAGGCCAAGAAGCTGCTGGTCCGCTGAGCGGCCGCACCCGGATTTCGAAGATCTCGTAAGGAAGAACTGAAATGGCAAGAGTCAAGCGGGCAGTCAACGCCCATAAGAAGCGTCGCGTCATCCTGGAGCGCGCCGAGGGCTACCGCGGGCAGCGCTCGCGCCTGTACCGCAAGGCGAAGGAGCAGGTCACCCACTCGCTCGTCTACGCGTACAACGACCGTCGCAAGAAGAAGGGCGATTTCCGTCGCCTGTGGATCCAGCGCATCAACGCCGGCGCCCGCGCGCACGGCCTGACCTACAACCGCTTCATCCAGGGCCTCTCGCTCGCGGGTGTCGAGGTGGATCGTCGCATGCTGAGCGAGCTCGCCACCAACGAGCCGGCCGCGTTCGCGTCGCTCGTCGAGGCCGCCAAGCAGGCGCTGCCGGCCGACACCTCCGCGCCGAAGACCGTCGAGGCGCCCGCCGCGCCCGCGAAGAAGGCAGCCGCCAAGAAGGCTCCGGCGAAGAAGGCCGCCGACGCCGAGTAGGCTCCGCGCATTCCTCGGCGAAGGGTCGGTCACCGTATTGGTGCCCGGCCCTTCGCCGTTCCGAGCGGCGGCGCGGGGTGACGTCGTCCTGCGCCGGGGGCGACGTCGCTAGGCTGGTCGGGTGATCGAGAACCCCAAGAGCCCCCGCGTGCGCCGGGTCGCCGCCCTCTCGCGCCGGAAGGACCGGCGCCAGAGCGGCCTGTTCCTGGTCGAAGGACCCCAGGCCGTGCGGGAACTGCTGGCGCACCGGGCGGACCTCGCCGAGACGGTCTACGCGACGATGGGCACCGAGTCCTGGCAGCACGAGGTGGATCGACTGGCTTCGGAGCACGGCGTCGTCATCGAGCGCGTGACCGAGCCGGTGCTCGCGGCGATGGCCGAGACCGTTCATCCGCAGGGGGTGCTGGCCGTCGCCCGCATCGAGGCCGCACCGCTCGCCGGGGTGCTGCGCGACGCCCGTCTCGTGGCGATCCTGCACGAGGTGCGTGATCCCGGCAACGCCGGCACGGTGCTGCGCGCCGCG
>NZ_JBHSRW010000206.1:0-4088 GCF_042659205.1 Leucobacter soli | reverse complement strand
CCGCGCGCACCGCGACGGCCGCGATCCGCTCGGTCCCCGCGGCGGGGGCGATCCCGACTCGGACGAGCGAGAGCCCCTTGACCGTGCCGGTGAGTTCGCGGATCAGCGCGAGGTCGTCGGAGGCCGCGCTCGGCGCGAGGACCATGTCGGTGATGGCGTGGCCGTTGCCGTTCAGGACGCCGGAGAATGCGTCGAAGCCGGCGAACTCGGTGCCGGCGAAGTCGATATCGCCCGTGAGCCGGTAGTGGGCGGCGCCGTAGGCGGCGTCGCCGGCGATGGCGCCCTGCATCGCCTCGAGGTCGTCGACGGAGTCGAGCTGGTAGGGCGAGGCGGCGGTGCCCGCGCCCGGTACGCCGGCCTGCTTGAACGGCGGGATCTTCGCTCCGCTCGGCACGGGGTGCTTCATCTTCGTCTCCCAGCGCCAGCCGCCGGAGGCGGCGAAGCTCCAGCCGATGCCCTCGTAGGTGGCGCGGGTCTCGAGCTGGGCGCGGCTCGCCGGGGAGCCGTCGATGCCGCGGGTCCAGGTGCGGCCCTCGACGGTGGTCAGGTCGGCGTCGCTGTCCCAGGCGAGGTCGTAGCTGCCGAGGCCCCGGGTGCGCACCGCCTGCTCCGTGTGGCCCTCGGCGTCGAAGTTGCGGTTGTTGTTGGCGTTGACCAGGTTGTTCTGCGCGGCGCAGGTGGTGCCCTGCGCGGTGACCCACCCGTAGAAGTAGTTGTTCGCCGAGGCGTTCTGGTAGATCCAGCCCGAGTGGACGGCGTTGCCCGAGATCGTAACGCCGGCCGCAGTGCAGTTCGTGACGATGAACGCGGCCTGCCCCTGATTGCCCTGGGCGCCCTGCGTGATGCGCGTGTCGCGCACCAGGTTGTTCGTGATCGATGCGGTGCCGCTCGCGGCGAAGGCGATGCCGCCGACGTACTTCGTCGGCGCGTTCACGGTCACGCCGTCGAGGTAGTTGTTCCGGATCCTCGTGTTCCCCGTGGCGCCGCGCACGAGGCCTGCGGCGTAGGAGTTCGTCGCCTCGCTCAGCGCGGTGAAGCTGGAATCGAGGAGCGAGTTGCCCTCGATGACCGAGTTGTTGGCGGTCTCGACGAGGATCGCGCCGTAGAGGCGCCCCGGCGTCTCGAGCTCGGAGGTGTGCGTCACCTCGGCCGCGCGCAGCGTCAGGTTCTTGACCGTGGCGCCGGTCGTTGCCACGAAGAACGCGACACGGGTGTCGACCGCCGACAGGTGCAGGTTGCTGATCGCGTGCCCGTTGCCGTCGAACGTGCCGGCGAAGTTGCCGAACGGCGTGAACGTGCGGCCGCGGTAGTCGATGTCGGCGTCCAGGCGGTAGTGGAGGGAGCCGTAGGTCGAGAACTGCCCGTTCACCGCCTCCGACGCGGCGTCGAGATCCTCGGCCGAGTCGATGCGCACGGGATCTGCCGCCGTGCCCGTACCGGGCAGGTCGGCGACGGTGGCCGCGGATGCCGGGCCGACTGTGGCGACCAGCGATCCGACCAACCCGACGACGACGCCGAGAGCGAGGGTCTTGAGACTGAACTGCATGCTGCGCTTACTTCCTCTTGATCTTCAGTGCGACCGTCTTGGAGTTGCTCTTCTGGTACATCGAGTTGCCGTGATAGGCGACCTTGAGCTTGTAGGTGCCGGGCTTGAGGCCCTTGGGGATCGAGACCCGAACCGATCCCGACGAGAGCTTCGCCTTCGCCGTTCTGGTGACGGTGACCGTGCTGGCCTTGCCGCGGACCTTCTGCTTCACCTTCCCTGTGACGGTGACCTTCACCGTGCCGGTCGGGGTGCTGTACCCGGCTACCCGTGAGACCGCGACGTTGACCCGCGAGTAGTTCTTCTGCTTCTTCGTCTTCTTGACGTAGGAGACCGCGACCTTGGCCTTCGTCTTGGCCTTCTTCTTCCACGTGGCCGTGAAGGTCAGGTCCCCTGTGGTCCCGGTCGGGACGGTGAGCGACGTGCGCTTGGCGCCGAGCCCGCTCCAGCCGGCGAAGGAGTAGTTCGTGCGCGTCGGCTTCCGCAGCGTGAAGGATGACGACTCGACCGTGTACGACGTCGGGTTGCCCTCGGCTGCCTTCCCGCCTGCGAGCCGGTAGCCGATCGAGTACTCCGTGACCGACCAGGTCGGCACGTAGCTCCGCTCGCCGACGGATCCGACGGGTACGGTGACGGTGCGCGTCGGCCCGTCGAGCCCGGTGCCGGTCCACCCGGCGAAGGTGTAGCCCGCACGCACGGGAACGGGCAGGGTGAAGGCGTCCGACTCGATCGTGTAGCTCCCCACCGGGTCGTCGGAGAACTCCTCGTCATCGGCGATGCCGTAGATCACGTGATAGCTGATCGGGGTCCAGGTCGCGGTGTACGCGCGATCCCCCGTTGAGCCGCGGGCGATGGTCACCCGCATGGTCGGCTCATCTGCGCCGGTGCCGGTCCAGCCCGCGAACCAGTAGCCGATGCGCGTCGGGTTCACGAGGAGGAACGAGTCGGTCTCGACGGTGTAGGACGACTGGTTGGGGTCGCCGGGTTCGCCGCCGGCCAGGTCGATCTCGAGGTCGTAGGCGATCGGCTCCCAGGTCGCCGTGTACGCGCGGTTGCCGGAGGCGCCCGCGGGGACGGTGACCTCGGCCGTCGCCCCGTAGAGCCCGGTGCCGGTCCAGCCGGCGAAGCGGTAGCCCTCGCGGCTCGGGGCGACGAGCTCGAACGCGCCGGTCTCGACCGTGTAGACCAGCAGGCCGGACTCGTCCGAGCTGCCGCCGGCGAGGTCGTAGCCGATCGTGAACTCGGTGGGCGCCCAGGTCGCGGTGTAGGCGAGGTCGTCCGTGGCGTAGCGCGGGAGGGTGACGTCGCTCGCGGTGCCGGTGATGCCAGTACCGGTCCAGCCGGCGAAGCCGTAGTGCTCCCGCGTCGGGTTCACCAGCTTCGTCGTGGCGCCGTAGCCGTGCCGGGCGTCCCCGGCGCCTCCCTCGCCGATCCCGCCGTTCGCACCGCCGGCGAGGTCGATCTCCACGGCGACGCTCGGGAGCACGGCCGCGACGAGCACGGGGTAACCGCGGCTCGCGTCCCACGCCCACCGGCCGTCGCCGTGATCGTCGCCGAGATCCCAGCCGATCCCGGCGAAGGTGCCCGAGTCGGGCTGCGCCGGGAGCTCGGCGACCTGCGCCGAGGTCGCCGTGCGGTCGCCCTTCTGGGTGAGTGCCGTCGCGGCGCTCGCGTAGTTGACCGTCGTGGCGGTGACGTCGCGGGGGGCGACGTTGACGTGCTCCACGTCGGCGTTGTCGGAACCGATCCCGCCGCGGATCACGACGTTCCCCGAGACCTCCGTCCCTGCGCCGCCCTGGGAGAGCAGCATGCCGACGCTCGACCCGCTGCCGGCCGCGCGCGCGGCGACCGTGGTGTCGACCAGCAGGTTGCCGCGGATCGCGTTCCCCTGGTTGTTCAGCGGGTAGGCGACGATGCCGGCGGCGTACTTCGCGCCGCGGATCGAGCTGTTGATCACGAGATTGTCGGAGATCACGGTGCCGGTCCCGGCGCTGCCGACGATCCCGCCCGCCTGGCCGTTGTTGCTGCCCGTCGCGAAGTCGAGCGTCACCGTCGAGCCGAGCACCGTGTTGCCCCGTACCGTCGCACCGGAAGCGGTCGCCGCGATCGCGCCGGCCCGGCTCGTGCCGACCGAGTTCGTCACGGCGAGGTCGGCGAGGGTCAGGCCGGTGACCGTCCCGCCGACGAGCTCGACGAAGAACCCGGCGCCGGGGTTGCCCGCCGCGGTGATCGCGAGGTCGCGGACCGTGCGGCCGCCGCCGTCGAAGATGCCCGAGAACTTCGCGAAGGGCGTGAAGGATCCGCCGCTGTAGTCGATGTCCTCGGTCAAGCGGTAGTGCGCCTTGGCGGCGCCGGTGCCGGCCGCGTCGGCGTTCACGAGCGCAACGGCGGCGTCGACATCCTCGGCCGAGTCGATGCGGAAGGGGGAGGCCGCCGTGCCGGCGCCCGAGAGCGGCACGACAGCGATCGACACCGCTACCGGCTGCGAGACGGCGCCGCCGTCGGTCGCTGTGACCACGGCGTCGTAGCTGCCGAGCGCGGCGAA
>NZ_JBHSRW010000205.1:0-4089 GCF_042659205.1 Leucobacter soli | reverse complement strand
CTTGCCGGCGACGCGCACGCTGCCGGAGCGGTAGCCGTCGACGCCGAAGATCGCGCGGGCGACCTCGCTGCGGCCGGCTCCGACGAGTCCGGCCAGGCCGACGATCTCGCCCGCGCGCACGGTGAAGCCGATGTCCGAGAACACGCCGGGGCTCGTGAGCCCGGCGACCTCGAGCAGCGGCTCGCCGATCTCCGCGTCCAGCTTCGGGAACAACTCGGTGATCTCACGGCCCACCATCTCGGCGACGACCCGATCGGGGTCGGTGTCCGCCGTCGCGGTGGTCGACACGTAGCTGCCGTCGCGCATGACGGTGATGGTGTCGCAGAGGTCGAACACCTCGTCGAAGCGGTGCGAGATGAAGAGGAGCGCGCGGCCCTCGTCGCGGAGCGAGCGGGCGACCTGGAAGAGCCGCTGGACCTCGACGCCCGAGAGCGCCGCGGTCGGCTCGTCCATGATCAGCACCTGCGCCTCGAGCGAGACGGCCTTCGCGATCTCGATCATCTGCTGGTCGGCGATCGAGAGGCCGTCGGCCGTGCGATCCGGGTCCATCGTGACGCCGAGCTGGGCGAAGAGCGACTCGACCTCGGCGCGCATCGCCGCCCGGTCGATCCGGCCGAAGCGTCCGCGCGGCTGGCGCCCCATGAAGATGTTCTCGGTCACCGAGAGGTCGGGGAACAGCGTCGGCTCCTGGTAGATGACGGCGATGCCGGCGCTCTTGGCCTCGGCGGTGCTGGTGAAGTCGACGGGCTCGCCGGCGAGTCGGATCTCGCCCGCGTCGCGGCGGTAGAGGCCGGCGATGATCTTCACGACCGTCGACTTTCCGGCGCCGTTCTCGCCGACGAGCGCGTGGATCGAGCCCGAGCGCAGGGCGAGTTCGCCGTCTCGGAGCGCGACCACCTGCCCGAAGGCCTTCGTGACGCCCCGCAGCTCGAGAGCGGGGGCGTCCACTGGTGATCTCTTCATCGAATTCACGAGCCTTCTGCCGTCGCGACGGCGATCATGCGGAGTTTCGAGAAACGAAATGAATCGTTTCAATCTTTGAACACTGCGAGTGTAAACACACCATCGCATTTCGGTCAAGTTTCTGGACCATTACGAAGCCAACCGTTATTGAAGCGTTTCAATAGTCGCGCTAGACTGCGGAACCACGGCACTGTTCGCACTGTTCGCGCCGTTCGATCCACCCGCCCATTGCCGAAGGAGGCCCGATTCCATGGCCGCCAGTGTGCGCGACGTCGCCCGCGAGGCCGGCGTTTCCGTCGGCACGGTCTCGAACGTGCTCAACCATCCGGGCAAGGTCTCCCCCGGCACCGTCGAGCGGGTCACCGCGGCGATCGAGCGGCTCGGCTTCGTGCGCAACGACGCCGCACGGCAACTGCGCGCCGGCCGCAGCCGGACCATCGGACTCGTCGTTCTCGACACTCGCAACCCCTTCTTCACCGACCTTGCCCACGGTGCGCAGGACAGGGCGCTCGAGTCCGGCTTCACGATCCTCCTCGGCGGCAGCGACGAGTCCAGCTCGCGCGAGGCCACCCTGCTCGAGCTCTTCGAGGAGCAGCGGGTGGCCGGCCTCCTGATCTCCCCCGTGCACACCGACCTGTCGCGACTCTGGCACCTGCGGGAGTCCGGCACGCCGGTCGTGCTCGTCGACCGCGGCAGCTCGGATCGATCCTTCTCGTCCGTCTCCGTCGACGATGTCGAGGGCGGGCGCGTCGCCACTCAGCACCTCATCGACATCGGCCGGCGGCGGATCGCCTTCATCGGCGGTCCGCTCAGCATCGAGCAGGTGTCCCAGCGCCTCGAAGGCACGCAGGCGGTCGTCGCCGCCCACGCGGACGTCTCGCTCACCGTGCACCCGACGCAGGCGCTCACCGTGCTGGAAGGCCGGCGCATCGGCGAGGAGATCGTCGCCATGCCGGCCGAGCAGCGGCCCGACGCGATCTTCGCCGCGAACGATCTCCTCGCCATGGGCGTGATCCAGGCGCTCGTCATGACCGGCTCGCTCCGCGTCCCCGAGGACATCGCGCTGGTCGGCTACGACGACATCGACTTCGCGGGCGCGGCCGTCGTACCGATCACCTCGGTCCGGCAGCCGTCTGCGGAGATCGGCGCGACCGCCGTCGAACTCCTGATGCGGGAGGCCGACGGGGATCACCGACCCGAACAGATCGTCTTCCAGCCGCGGCTCGTCGCCCGCACCTCCACGCTCGGCTCCGAGTAGGGCCGGGCGGGGCGCCGCATGCCGCCCGCCGCCCGCATGCCGCCCGTGCGTTGCCTGCCGCCCGTCCGCGCGCGGCCACGATGGCGGCCGGCACATCCCTCCCCTGACGAACGGCCCCCTTCCTGACGAGCGGCCCCGTTCTGCCCGGTGTGTACGGCGGCCGCTCGTCAGGAAGGGGGCCACCGGTCAGGAGGGAAGGGGTGAGAGGGTGACGCGGGCGGCAGCGGCAAGGCGGGAAGGGGCAGTCGCCCCGGCTCACTCAGAGCCCGGCCCACCCAACGCCGGTCCGCTCAGAGCCCGGTTCGCCCTGAGCCCGGCCCGCCCAGCCTCAGCTCTCGGCGAGCATCTCGAGCGTCTCGGCGGCGCGGTGCGAGAACCCCCACTCGTTGTCGTACCAGGCCGACACCTTGACGTGGTCGCCCATCACGCGCACGAGTCCGGAGTCGAAGATCGAGGAGTGCGGGTCGGCGACGATGTCCGACGAGACGAGCGGATCCTCGGAGTAGGCGAGCACTCCCGCCATCGGGCCGGCAGCAGCAGCGCGGTAGGCGGCGCGAATCTCCTCCGCCGTCACGGCGCGCTCGACCTGCGCCGTGAGCTCCACGATCGAGCCCACGGGAACGGGCACGCGGATCGCGTCACCCGCCAGCCTGCCATCGAGCTCGGGCAGCACGAGCCCGATGGCCTTGGCGGCGCCGGTCGACGTCGGGCTGATGTTCGTGGCCGCGGAGCGCGCGCGGCGCGGATCCCCGTGCGGGCCGTCGACGAGGTTCTGATCCGCGGTGTAGGCGTGCACCGTCGACATGAAGCCCTGCCGGATCCCCGCGAGCTCGTGCAGCACCTTCGCGAGCGGTGCGAGCGCATTCGTGGTGCACGACGCGTTCGAGACGATGCGATGCGCCGCCGGATCGTACATGTCCCAGTTGACGCCCTTGACCAGGGTGACCTCGGCGCCGGACGCCGGCGCGCTGACGAGCACCCGCTTCGCGCCTGCCGTCAGGTGCCGCCCGGCGTCCTCGGCCGAGTTGAAGCGTCCCGTCGATTCGAGCACCACGTCGACGCCCAGCTCGGCCCACGGCAGATTCCCGGGATCCCGCTCGGTGAGCAGTCGGATCCGCCGTTCCCCGATCACGAGGAACTCCGCGTCGGCGCCGTTCTCGGCTCCGTCCGCGGAATCGTCCGCGGCGCCGTCTGCGGAGACGCGTTCGACCGTGGCGCGTTCGGGCGCACGGCCGTAGTTCGAGTCGAAGTTGAACAACTGCGCCAGTGCGGCCCCGTCGGTGAGGTCGTTCACGGCGACGATCTCGAGTTCGGTGCGCTGCTCCAGCAGCGCCCGCAGGACTCCGCGGCCGATGCGGCCGAACCCGTTGATGGCAATGCGATGATTCATGTGAGTATCACTCCTCCACGTCGATTCTGGCCGGGCCGGCAGGATCCCTCCAGTGGCAAGAATGACGATGCTCGAAAGGATACTGCCAAGTCTCGTTCCGGGCGATCCTCCCCTACTCCCCCTGAGTGAACGCGCGCCGGTACTCGGTCGGCGAGGTGCCCAGCACGCGGCGGAAGTGCAGCCGCAGGTTCGCCCCCGTGCCGAGGCCCGTCGCATCCGCGATCTCGTCCACGCTCCGCGTCGTGTTCTCGAGCATCTCCCGCGCGAGATCGAGCCGAGCGCGCATCACCCAGCGCATCGGCGTGTATCCGGTCTCGCCCAGGAACACCCGGGCGAACGTGCGCGGAGAGACGTTCGCGTGCTCGGCCAGGCGCGCCACCGGCAGCGGCTCCGGCAGATGGCGCAGAGCCCACTCGCGGGTGGCCGCGAACCGCTCCCCGTGCGACGGCGGCACGCTGCGCGGTACGAACTGGGCCTG
>NZ_JBHSRW010000204.1:0-4100 GCF_042659205.1 Leucobacter soli | reverse complement strand
GGCGAGGCGCCCGTCATGGTCGGCCGAGCCCTGCGGCGGCTCGCTGCCGAAGAGCCGCCGGGCCTCGGGGGCGTGGTCGAAGCCGATCGCCGTCACAAGGCTGTCCGCCTCGATCTCGATCTGCTCGCCCGAGGCCGACTGCAACCGGATCGCGGCGGTGCCGATGCCGTTGCCGGAGCCGTTGCCCGAGCCGACCTCGATCGGAGTGCAGCCGAAACGGAAGCGGATGGTCACCCGCGTGCGGTCGGTCGCCGGGCGCGCGCTGAGCTCCCGGAGCAGTTGCGCCTTCGAGTCGTCCGGGGCCTCGTCCGTGCCGGCTTCGATGTCCGTGCCGGCTTCAATGCCCGCGCCGGGTTGGATGCCGGGGCCGGGGGCGACCTCGACCCGCACGCCGTCGAGCTCGCCGAGCTGTCGCAGCATGGCCAGGTCGAAGCGTGCCTCGTGGGGGCGGCCGCGTCCGATCACGTCGATGTGCCGGAGCTCCGCGCGCATCTCGTTCCACGCCGGGAGGTCGAGGTCGGAGCCGTCGAAGGTCTCGTCGCTCCCGGCGAGAAGCCGCGCGATGTCCATGGCGACGTTTCCCATCCCGACGATCGCGGTGCGCGCGCCGAAGCGGAAACCGTCCAGCTCCGCGCGGGGGTGTCCGTTGATCCAGCGCATGAGATGCCCGGCACCGACGCGCTTCACGTCCTCGACCACGGGGACGGGGAGTGCGCGATCCGCATCCAGACCGGTCGCCACGATCACGATGTCGAAGGCCTCGCGCAGATCGTCGAGCCCGATGTCGGTTCCGACGTCGACGTTCCCGGCGAAGCGCACGCCCTGCCGCTCGAACAGCCGGTCGAACTGGCGGGCGACGGACTTCGTCCCCTGGTGATCGGGGGCGACCCCGTATCTCACCAGCCCGTACGGCACCGGGAGCCGGTCGAAGACGGTGATCTCGGCCTCCGGAAGACGTTTGAGGAGGGCCTGCGCCGCATAGCAGCCGCTCGGACCGCTCCCGACGATCGCGACCGACGGGGCGACGACCGTCACTGCTCGCCCAGCATGACGGGCAGGTTCTTCACCCCGCGGACGAACAGGCCGTGCTCGACCACCGGCCGATCCGGATCCAGGCGGAGGTCGGGGAGGCCGGCGACGATCTCCTCGAGGGCGACGCGCTCCACCTCGCGTCCGAGGAAGTGCCCGGCGCAGAAGTGCTCGCCGTAGCCGAAGGAGGCCTGCGCCTGCCGGGGGCGGAAGACGTCGAAGCGCTCGGGGTCCTCGTAGCGGCGCTCATCGCGATTCGCGGAGGCGACCGCCAGCTGGATCTCATCGCCCGCCGGAATGGTGATCCCGTCCACCTCGATGTCGACGAGCGCCTTGCGCTGCACCGTGCCGAACGGGGCGATCCAGCGCAGGCCCTCGTGCACCGCTGCGGGCACGAGCGACGGATCCGCGACCACTGCCGCGTACTGCTCGGGTTCCGTGAGCAGGCCGAGCAGCGACGCCGCCGCCGCGTGCCCGGGCTCCTGGAATCCGCCGAGCACGATCACCCATGCGGTCCCGATGATCTCGTCGAGGGGGCGCGGACCCTCGTCTTCGGTGTTCCCGGTGAACAGCGCCGAGAGGATGGATTCGTCCGGGTCGGCGGTGAGCTTCGGGTAGACCGACTCCGAGTACTCGTGGATCTCGCGCTTCGCGGTGTTCGCTCGGGAGTCCACCTCGGGGTCTCCGGCGAAGTTGTTGAGGCCCTGGTTGAGGTCGTTGAACCAGCGCTGCAGAGTGTCGTCATCGAAGTCGCTGAGTCCGAGCACGTTCGCGACGACGCGGACGGAGATCCGCTCGAGCAGATCCTTCGAGGCGTCGAACCGCCCCATCTCGCGGACCCGCTGCACGTACTCGCGCGCCACCGGCCGGGTCAGCGCATCCACGTACTTGGCCACGGCCTTCGGCCGCAGCGGGACGTCGACGGCGCTGCGGAGCCGGGCGTGCGGGTCGCCTCCCATGGTGAGGATATTCCGGCCGAAGAAGCTGTCGGAGTACAGGCTCTCGGAGTTGGTCGCGCCCTCCAGCTTGCCGATGTACTCGCAGTCGTCCCATCGCGAGACCATCCAGCCCTCGACCGCCGGCACGTAGGCGACCGGTGCGTGCTCCCGCCAGTGCGCGAAGAAGGGATAGGGATCCTGCTCCAGATCCTCGATCGTGGCGCTCTCCGCGTCCAGCAGGTGTGCAACGGTGCTCATATCGGTCCTCTCGCCTCATTGCGCCGGGTCCAAGCGGTGGCTACGGCAGCTCATCCCAGTCTCGGGGCCCCGCCGCCGCCTGAGAAGTGTGAATAACCGAACATCGGGGTTCGGGAATCACCCGATCCGGTTGCCTCGCGCCGGCTCCGTGCCGCGATTCCGTGCCCCGGCTCCCCGACGCCGCGGCTCACTCCGCGAGGCCGCGGCGCGCCACCCACGCGGCGATCTGCGCCCGCGAGGAGTAGCCGAGACGGGTGAAGATCCGTTCGACGTGGGCCTCGACCGCGCGCACGCTGACCATCAGGCGCGCGGCGATCTCCTTGTTCGTTCGCCCCTCGGCGATCAGGCCCGCCACCTGCAGCTGACGGTCCGTGAGACCGTGAGGCGAGCTCGCCTCCTGCGGTCGCTTCGCCGAGGTCGACGCGTCCATCCACTCCACCGCATCGACGATGCCCTGGAGCTCCCCCTGACGCACCAGCTCGGCGAGCTCTGCCGATCCCAGGCGCTCGGCGAGCAGCGTGCTCGCCTCATCCCCCAGTGCCGAGGTCCCCCAGAAGTGCACGGGCACGTCGTAGACGCGCTCGAGCGATCGGACGACGCCCCTGAGCCTCGCCGCGCGCTCGACCTCCCCCTCCTGCGCCTGCTGCCAGACGAGGAGCTCGAGACAGAGCGACGCGACGTGCTTGTCGCCGTGGTCGATCGCCGCGCGGACGCCCTCCATCGCGTAACGGCGCGCGGCGGCGCGGTCCCCGCGGCTCCAGGCGACGAGACCGGCCGCCCAGAGCGCGAACGTGCGCAGCCACACCTCACCGCTCGCGTCGCTGATCGCCAGCGCGCTGGTGCACATCTCCGCCGCGCGCTCGACCTCCCCCGCGCGCCAGTACGCTGCGGCGAGATGGGATTCGGCGATGAACTGCTGGGCGGCGGTATCCCCGGCCCGTCGGTGGCCCTCGCAGGCGAGGGCCAGCAGCCGGATCGATTCAGCGGCGTTGTCCGCATAGAGCTCGCGTATGCCCCGCACTTGGGCGAGCCTGGCCTCCTCGACCGCGTCGCTCGCCTGGACGGAGCCGAGCGCCTCCTCGGAGCCCGAGATGTCGTTGCCGCCCAGCGCGAGCCAGGCGATCGTCCAGTTCTTGTCGAACTCGGTCGCCCGGTCCAACTCGGCGTGCTCCGCGATCGCGTCGATCCAGGCGAGCGCCTGCTTGACGCGATTTCGCGCGGTGAACAGCGGCCAGAGCGCGCAGACGACGCGCATGAGATCAGCGCCATCGGCCCGGGAGGTCGCGGCGCCGGCGGTGTCGACGAGCATCTCGAGCGTCGGCAGGTCCCGTTCGATCTCGTCGAACTCCTCTATCTCGCGCGGGCCGAACCAGAGCCGGGTGAAGTCGGCGCAGCGCGCGGTCCACCAGTTCAGGATCCCGCGTCGCGTCTGCTCGAGAAGCTCGGGCCGGGTTCGCCGGGAGGCGATCCGATCGGGCAGACGGTAGAGCACGCGCACGACGAACCGCGCGGGGGTGTCGTCGGTGCGTCTCACGACGCCCCGGGTGACGAGCTCGGCGAGCACGGCCTCGGGGTGCGCGAGCCCGTGGGCGGAGAGCACCTGCGTCGCGAGCGCGAGGGTGAACGGCGTGTCGAACGCGGCGAGCGCCGCCCACGCGCGTCGGAGCTCGCCGGACCCGCCGTCGGCGAGCTCGTCGACACGATCGAGGAGGGGCCGGATCGTGGCCGGCACGTCCGCATCCGCCTCGTTCGCGAGCGCGTGGAGCAGCTCGATGATCTCGGTGACCGAACGCGTGCGCATGGCTCCGGCCGCCGCGCGCAGCACCTGGGCGTCGGGGCCCACCTTGGCGAGGAGTGCGTCGTGCCATCCGAACT
>NZ_JBHSRW010000203.1:0-4107 GCF_042659205.1 Leucobacter soli | reverse complement strand
TCCGATGCCGGCGGGCTCGTCGAGCGTCGCCGGGTCGGCGACCGGGGCCGGTGCGAGCACCTCGGCGCAGACGCCGTCGCGCTGGATCGTCTCGACCACGGGCCAGCTGCGCATCTCGCCCGATGGCCGCCGCGCGACCAGCTGGGAGAGTTCGCGCACGAAGTCGACGAGCTCCTCGACCAGCAGGTGGCCCCCGCGGCCGTCCTCGGCGAGGGCGGTGAACCAGTCGCGCACCTCGTCGGCCTGCGACACGACTCGCACGCCCTTGCCGTCATAGCCGCCGCGAGCCGTCTTCACGACGGCCCGGCCGCCGTGCTCGTCGATGAAGCTCTGCAGCGCCGCCTCGTCGGCCACGGCCGCCCAGTCGGGCACCGGCACGCCGAGAGCAGCGAGCTTCTGACGCATCAGGATCTTGTCCTGCGCGTACTGCAGCGCGTCGGGCCGGGGGTGCACGCTCACACCGCGGGCCTCGAGCTCGCGCAGGATCTCCTGCGGCACGTGCTCGTGGTCGAAGGTGACCACGTCGACCGTCTCGGCGAATGCGTACACGGTCTCGGGGTCGCGGTAATCGCCGACGGCGTCGGCCGCACGCGCGGCGCTCATACCCTCGGCCTCGGCGAGCACGCTGATCCCGAGCCCCAGATGGATCGCCGGGGGCACCATCATGCGAGCGAGCTGCCCGCCGCCGATGACGCCGATCCGGATGCTGCCGCTCTCGCCCACTGCCATGCCGTCCATTCTTCCACCTCTTCGCCTCGACTCGGTGACGGCGCCTGTGCCGGTGCCGGTGCGCCGGAGCCTCCAGGCATCCCGCGATCCGGATCCTGCCTGCCTGCCTGCCTGCCTGCCTGCGACCAGTAAATAGTTGACTTTCGTCAACCGATTCTCTATAGTTGACCTTCGTCAACCTTTTGGCGCCGGAGTCACCCGGCCCGCCACCCCACCCCGAACGTCAGGATCGCACCCCGCGCATGCCACAGTCCAATGACACCCGGCCGCACGCCTCCGCCGCATTCGAGACGCCGATCCTCACCGGTCGCGCGAAGAACCTCGCCCTCGCCGGCCTCTTCCTCGCGAACTTCGTCTCGATGCTGGCCATGAACGTCGTCGGCACCTCCATGCCGATCATCATCGCCGATATCGGCGGCACTCAGGCTGCCTTCACCTGGGTCGTCACCGCGACCATGCTCGCGAGCGCCGTCTCGACCCCGATCTGGGGGAAGCTCGCCGACCTCACCAACAAGAAGCTGCTGCTCCAGCTCTCCCTCATCATCTTCACGCTCGGCTCGGCCCTCGCCGGCCTCGCCCACGAGCCGACCTGGCTCATCGCCTTCCGCGTCGTCCAGGGCATCGGCGTGGGCGGACTCGGCGCCCTCGCCCAGATCGTGCTCGCCGAGATCGTGAGCCCGCTCGAGCGCGGCAAGTACATGGGCATCCTCGGCGCGATCATGGCGGTCGCGACCGTCGGCGGCCCCCTGCTCGGCGGATTCTTCACCGACACCATCGGCTGGCGCTGGAACTTCTACGTCGCCGCCCCCGTCGCGATCGTCGCGATCGTCATGCTGCAGCGCACCCTGCACCTGCCCGTCCGCAAGCAGAAGATCAAGATCGACTACTGGGGCGCCGCGCTCATCACTGCGGGGTTCTCGAGCCTGCTCATCTGGGTCACGCTCGCCGGCTCGAACTTCGACTGGTGGTCCTGGCAGACCGTGACCATGGTCGGCGGCGGCATCCTCGCCCTCGTCGTCGCCGTCTTCGTCGAACTCCGCGTCGAGGAGCCGCTGCTGCCGCTGACCCTCTTCGCGAACCGCACCTTCACGCTCTCCTCCATCGCGAGCATCGCCGTCGGCCTCGCGATGATGGGCACCGCCGTGTTCCTCGGCCAGTACATGCAGCTGGCCCGCGGCCGCTCCGTGATCGAGTCGAGCCTGCTCACGCTCCCCATGATGGGCGGCCTCCTGATCTCCTCCACGATCGTCGGGCAGATCATCACCCGCACCGGCAAGTGGAAGCGCTACATGGTGATCGGCGCGGTCGCGCTGTTCCTCGGGCTCGTCATGATGGGCCAGCTGCGATACGACACCTCGTACTGGTACGTGGGGATCTCGATGTTCATCCTCGGCGCCGGTGTCGGCATGACGATGCAGAACCTGGTGCTCGTGGTGCAGAACACGGTCGCCCCGCACGAGATGGGCGCCGCGAGCTCGGCGGTCACCTTCTTCCGGACCGTGGGCGGCACCGCCGGGATCTCGGTGATGGGGGCTCTCCTCGCCCATCAGGTCACGGAGTACCTCGCCGAGGGCTTCGCCAAGCTCGCGAAGACCGATCCCGCCGCGCTCGCCGGCACCGAGAAGCTCGAGGGCGGGACGCTGCCGAAGATCGCCGACCTCACGGCGCCCGTCCGCGAGGTCGTCGAGTCGGCCTACGGTCACGCGATCGGCAACATCTTCCTGGCCGCGGTGCCCGTCGCCATCGTCGCGCTCATCGCGATCGCCTTTCTCCCGAACAAGCCGCTCAGCACGCAGAGCAACGCCGAGAGGATCGCCGAACTGCAGCGCCGCGAAGCAGAGGGCCAAGCGGATCCCGTCGCCGAACGCGTGCTCGTAGACACCTCGACGACGGGCCCCATCATGCTGCCCGGCAACCGCCCCGGAACCGGCCCGTCGAATCGCGGCTAGGCTCGACAGCATGAACCGGCACCGTGCCCCCGAGAGCGGCGACCTGGATCCGCACCCCGGCGATCCCATCTCCGAGATCATCGCCGAGTTCTCGGAAGTCTTCGCCTTCGCTCGCACCCGCTGGAGCCACTACGCGGAGGAGGTCCACCCGGATCTCCGCGGCGTTGGAGTGATGGTGCTGCAGACCATCCTGCGCAAGGGCCCCGTCACCGCGACCGGAATCGGCCAGATGCTCGACATGGACAAGTCCGTGGTGAGCCGGCAGGTGGCGCGGCTGCGCGATCTCGAACTCATCGTGGCCGAACCCGCGGAGGACGATCGCCGCGTGATCCTCCTCACCCCGAGCGACCGCGCGGAGAAGCTGCTGACCGAGATCCGCGAACGCAACACGATCGCCTACCAGGAGCGCTTCGCCGGCTGGTCGCCGGAGGAGCTCGAGACGCTCCGAGCGGGGCTCCACCGTTTCAACGGCACCGCGCCCGGGTTGCACGCCGACGGCCCGGCGCGGCGCTGCGCCCGCGAGCACGGGGGCGGCGCGGCGCGCAGCGACTGAGGGGCGATCCGCCTTCCGGTCACAGTCCGGAGTACGCGTGCAGCCCCTTGAAGAAGACGTTCACGATCGTGAAGTTGAAGATCACGGCCGTGTAGGCGATGATCGACAGCC
Source organism: Leucobacter soli (assembly GCF_042659205.1). Classification (NCBI taxonomy): domain Bacteria; kingdom Bacillati; phylum Actinomycetota; class Actinomycetes; order Micrococcales; family Microbacteriaceae; genus Leucobacter; species Leucobacter soli. The sequence goes on along the minus strand of NZ_JBHSRW010000203.1, from coordinate 765 downwards.
ACGCCGAGCGCACCCCGCGCCAGCCGCGAGTCGCCCGCGCGTGGATGTAGCCGGCGTAGAGCACCCAGATGACGAAGGTCCAGACCTCCTTGGTGTCCCAGCCCCAGTAGCGGCTCCAGGCGGCCTCGGCCCAGATCGATCCGGCGATCAGGGTGAAGCTCCAGAAGACGAAGCCGATGATCGCCATGCGGTAGGCCAGGTCCTCGAGCCGCACCGCGCTCGGCAGGCTGCTGAGGAACCGCATGCCCACCGGCTCCCCCGCCGCCACCTGATTCTCGCGGCGGGTCTGCATCAGCTGCAGCACCGAGAGGCCGAAGGAGAGCGTGAGGAACCCCACCGCCAGCACGGCGACGAGGATGTGGATCACGAGCCAGTACGAATCGAGCGCCGGCGGGATCGGCACGATCGCCACGTAGAAGTTCAGCTTGGCGATACCGAGGAAGAGCACGAGCAGCCCCGTGACGAGCACCCCGAGGAAGCGGAGGTCGACGACGAACTGCACGAGCAGGAAGATGAGCGCGATCGAGAGCGTCGCAGTGAGCGCGAACTCGTACATGTTGGCGAACGGCACGCGTTCGGCACCGATGCCGCGCAGGATGGTCGCGGCGAGGTGGAGGGCGAAGCCGAGCACGGTGAGGGAGAACCCGATGCGCAGGGATCGGCTGCGGATCCCGCCGGCGGCACCGCCGGTAGCACCGCCGCTCCCCGTGCGCGACGCGGCCCGTCGCGTGAGCGTGGCGACCGATCCGCCGGCTTCCGCCGCCG
>NZ_JBHSRW010000202.1:0-4126 GCF_042659205.1 Leucobacter soli | reverse complement strand
CGGACCCGTGCCGCGGCGATCGCCCATGCGCTGCTCCTGCTGCTCGTCGTGATCGCCGCCGCCGGCATCGTGTCGCGGATCCCTCTCGCGGCGCTCGCGGGCGTGCTGATGGTCACCGCCGCCCGCATGGTATCGGTGTCGACGTTCCGCCGCGTAGCGCGATCCGGCAGATCGAGTGCTGCGGTGTTCCTGGTCACCGCTTTCGTCACGGTCGCCTTCGACCTGGTGATCGCCGTGGGCATCGGCATCGCCGCCGCCGCGTTCTTCGCGCTCCGCGCGCTGAGCCGCATGAGCGGCGCGCACCTCGAGCCGCTGCCGGGGGACCCGCAGCCGGGTGACGAGCGCATCGCGCTGTTCCGGGTCGAGGGGTCTCTGTTCTTCGGGGCTGCCGAACGACTGCTCGACGAGGTCGCGGCGCGGGACGACGTCGCCGTGGTGATCCTGCGCCTCTCGGGGCTGCAGCTGGTGGACTCGACCGGCGCGAACGCTCTCGGAGAGATGGTCACCGCGCTGGAGCGCCGCGGCGCCACCGTGCTCATCAAGGGCGTGCGGCCCGAGCATCTCCCGCTGCTCGAACGCAGCGGGGCGATCGGCGCGCTGCGGCACCCGAACCACCTCTTCGCCGAGCTCGAGCCGGCCGTCGAGCACGCCCGCAGTCATGTGCGCCGAGCCGGTTACGCGATATGACGGGGCGAGCACCCGCATCTGGCGCAACAGGCGCAGAATGAGAGCATGAGCGACGAGGACTGTTATCGGACCGCATTGGGCACGGGGGTCGACCCTTCGGGCGCGCCCTGGTCCGAACTCGACCCGGCGCGTCTCCGCGAGCAGCGCACCAGTCTCAAGTGGACGCGGTTCCCCGCCGACGTCCTGCCGCTCTTCGTCGCCGAGATGGACTTCGCCGTCGCCGCCGAGATCCGTTCGGCGCTGATAGAGCGGGTCGAACTCTCTGACACCGGCTACCTCGACAACCCGGGTCCCCTCGCTCCTGCGTTCGCGGAGTTCGCGAGGGATCGCTGGGGATGGGAGGTCCCTCACGCGCACGTGCACCTGGCCACCGACGTGGCGACCGGGGTGGTGGAGGCGCTGCGGGTGTTCCTGGCGCAGCGGGATCGGCTCGGTGCGTCGAAGCGCACGACGGGCTCCTCCCCGGACGATCCTGACGCGCGCCCTCGCCTCGTGCTGCCGACACCGGTCTACCCGGGGTTCTACGAGATGCTCGAGGAGCTCCCGTTCGAGATCGTCGAGATCCCGCTGCTCTCCTCGCACGCCGACGCCGACGCCGGCACCAGCACCGGCGGCGGAACCGACGCCGACGCCGACGATGGGGCGCACCAGCTGGATCTCGCCGAGATCCGCAGGGAGTTCGCCTCGGATCGCGGTGTCGACGCCTTCCTCCTCTGCAACCCGCACAACCCACATGGTGTGCCGTTCTCCCGCGAGTCGCTCGCCGAGCTCGCGCGCCTCGCGGCCGAGCACGACGTCTTCGTGCTCTCGGACGAGATCCACGCCCCGCTCACCTGGGCGGGGCAGACCTTCACGCCGTTCGCGCCGCTGGCCGCAGAGGTCGGGGCGCTCTCCGCGACCGCGACATCGGCGAGCAAGGGATGGAACCTCGCCGGCGCCAAGTGCTCGGTGCTCATCGCCGCCGACGACCGCGCGAACAGCCTGCTGCAGGGGCTTCCCCCTGAGACGACGACGCGGGCCAGCATCCTCGGCCTGCATGCGAACGTCGCCGCCTTCCGCGATGGGCGCGACTGGTTGGATCGGACGATCGCGCAGGTGCAGGCGAACGAGGCGCTCTTCGCGTCGCTCGTCGCGGATCGGCTGCCCGGCATCACGACGACCCGCCCGTCCGCCGGCTACCTCGCCTGGCTCGACCTCCGGGGCGCCGGGCTCGGCGACGACCCCCAGGGCCGGATCCTGCACGATGCCCGCGTCGCCCTGAACGACGGTGCGCACTTCGGGCCCGGTGGTGCCGGCCACGCACGGCTCAACCTGGCCTGCGCGCCCGAGACCCTGGTGGAGGCGGTCGAGCGGATCGCCGCGATCCTGCCCGCTCGTCCCGAAGGGACAGGACCGGCGGAACACGCGGGATCGGCGCAACCCGCGGGACCGGCCGCCGAATCGACCGAGCACGCTGCTCACGGCGAGCACGCCGGGACGGAGGCTGCACGATGAGCGCGGCGGAGCACGCGGACCGGACGACCCGCCAGGGCGCGGCGAACGATCCGATCGTCGACTGGGAGGGCTTCGACTTCGAGACCCGTGAGGTCCACGCGGGCGAGTACCCCGACGCGAACAACGGGCTCCGGGTGCCCCCCATCGCGCTGTCGGCCGGCTACGTGTTCGAGGACTTCGACGACCAGGTCGAGCGCTTCTCGGGGGTGCCCGACCGATCGGGCGCCGGCGCCTTCTTCGGGGACGACGAGGCAACGCCGGGGCCGATCTACTCGCGACAGGGCAATCCGACGAATGCGGTGGCCGAGGAGCGGCTCGCCTCGCTCGAGGGCGGCGTCTCGGCCGTGGCCGTCTCGAGCGGCCAGGCGGCGATCTCGTCGGCGCTCTTCGCGCTCGCCAAGGGCGGCGACCACATCGTGTCGACCGCCTCCATCTACGGCGGCACCCGCATCCTCTTCGGCCGCAGCTTCGCGCGCTTCGGCATCGAGGTCGACTACGTGTGGGACATCGATGACGACGCCGAGTGGGAGCGCGCGATCCGCCCGAGCACGAAGGCGATCTACACCGAGTCGATCCCGAACCCGCGCAACGACATCGTCGACATGCGACGCGTCGCCGAGGTCGCGGCCCGCTACAACCTGCCGCTGGTGGTCGACAACACCGTCGGGACGCCCGCGCTGATCCGCCCCTTCGAGCACGGTGCGGACATCGTGGTGCATTCCACGACCAAGTTCCTCACCGGACACGGCGCGGCCGTCGGAGGGGCGATCGTCGACGGCGGCACCTTCGACTGGGAGGCGGCGGAGAGAGCCGGCCGATCCTTCCCGCTCATCACCGCGGCGCCGCGGCCGGGTCTGCGTTCGATGCTGGATCGCTTCGGCCCCGGCGCCTACGCCCGCGCCACGCGGGAGGCCGTCGTCAACGACATCGGCCCGTCGCTGTCGCCGTTCAACGGGTTCCTGCTACATCAGGGCATGGAGACGCTGTCGCTGCGGATGGAGCGGCACGTGGAGACGTCGGTCGAGATCGCGAGCTGGCTCGCGGAGCAGCCCGAGGTGGAGTGCGTCGACTACGCCGGCCTCCCCGGTCACCCGCTCTACGGGCTCGCGGTGCGCGACTACGGCGCCCCGGCGGAGGACGCCGCTGAGGGCGCTGCGGCGGGAACCGGTTCGGTCTTCGGTGTGACGGTGCGCGGCGGCCGCGAGGGCGCGCGCGCCTTCTTCGACGGGTTGCGCATCTTCTCCCGCATGACCGGGATCGGCGATACCCGCTCGATGGTGCTGCATCCGTGCACGTCGACGCACGCGACGTTCCCGGTCGAGATCAAGGAGCGTCTCGGCATCGGCGAGGGCCTGCTGCGGCTCTCGATCGGGCTCGAATCGGCTGAGGACCTGATCGCCGATCTGCGCGCAGCGCTGGATCGGGTCGACTGACGCGCACGAGCGTCCGCGCCGGTGCGCTGGCCCCGGGCCGTCGACCGACGGCGGCACGGCTCACCCCACGGCTCAGTCCCCGGACGCGGGCACGAAGTCCGCGAAGGAGCTCGGCTCGAGGCCGAGCGCCGCGAGGAGTTCCCGCGTGCGCTTCTGGCGCGTGCGCGGGATCACGGTCAGCACGGTGCCGCCCTTGCCGACGCGGCCGGTGCGTCCGGCCCGGTGCACGTAGGCCTTCGGATCGTCGGGGGGATCGGCCTGCAGCACCAGGTCGACGTCGTCGACATGGATCCCGCGGGCGGCGACGTCTGTCGCGACGAGGATGTCGGCCTTGCCTCCGGCGAACTTCTCGAGGTTGCGTTCGCGCCTCGCCTGCGAGAGATCGCCGTGCAGCGCCACGGCGCGCAGACCGGCTCCGGTCAGCAGCTCGGCGACGTGCTCGGCGTAGGCGCGGGTGCGGCAGAACACGATTGTACGACCGGCGCCGCCGCCCTCGAGGGCGGCGGCGCTGG
>NZ_JBHSRW010000201.1:0-4184 GCF_042659205.1 Leucobacter soli | reverse complement strand
CGCGGTCGCGATCGGCCGCCCGGCGCACGCGCACGGCGGCCTCACCGAGGCGATCCTCGGTGGAGCCGAGTACCACGGCGCCCAGACGATCGCCGAGCGCTTCGGGGTCGCCTCGCGGCTTCTGCGCGCCGGCGACCCGCTGCTCGCCTACGTCTACATCGACGAGCTCGACCGCGCCGCCCACCACGATGGCTGGCAGAGCGCGGCATGGCTGCAGCGCCTGGAGTCGCTCGACGCTGCGCTGGGCGACTTCCTCCAGGGACTGCCCGGCGGAGTCGGCGTGGCGGTCACGGCCGATCACGGGATGATCGACGTGCCGCCGCACCGCCGGCTTCAGCTCGATGCGGAGGACGGCCTCGACGGCCTCTTCCGGGGCGCCGGATCACCGGTCGCCGAGATCGGCGGCGAACCGAGGATGCGGTCGCTCTACCTCGAACCCGGTGCCGACGCGGCGACGGTTGCGGCCGACCTCGAGACGGCTCTCGGGAAGCTCGCCTGGGTCGGCACCCGAGACGAAGCGATCGAGGGGGGATGGTTCGGCCGCGTCGTCGACGAGGTCGCGCCGAGACTCGGGGAGGTGCTGATCGCGGCGCGGGGCCAGACGGCCTTCACGCTCTCCTCCGACTCGCCGTCGGCGCTCGCCATGGTCGGGCAGCACGGCGGACTCAGCGCAGAGGAGCGGGGGGTCCCCCTCGCGCTCGCGGGAGAGCTCGCGGGGACGGGCTTCGTCTCGGCGATGACGAGGATCGCGGCGACGCTATGAGGCGACAGGCCCGAGCCCTATGCGTCGCATTCCGCGCAGATGGGGCCGAGGTCGGTCTCGCGCGACATCTGCGAGCGGTGGCGGACGAGGAAGCAGTTGACGCAGGTGAACTCATCGGCCTGCTGCGGGAGCACCACGACGTCCAGCTCGAGATCCGAGAGATCCGCACCGGCGAGCTCGAAGCCCGGGTTGTCGGCGTCCTCCGAGTCGATGGCAGAGGCGCCCTTCGCCGGCACGCGTTCCTTCAGCGCCTCGATCGAGTCGGCATCTTCCTCGGATTTGCGCGGGGCGTCGTAGTCGGTAGCCATGCTGGTGGTGTGTTCCCGTCGTCGGTACTCAGGCAGTGATTCTGCAAGAACTGCGGCCATAGTTTGCCCGAGAAGCGCGTCTCGCGCAAACTGCGCACCCGTGAGTTCGCTGAACGCGGATCCCGGAGGGCCCGGATCCGGCGGTTCGGACCCGTCGAGAGAGGGTGGGGGAGGTCGCGGAACTCGGCGCCGACTGCGCCGCGAAGTTCGGCTAGCACCGTGTCGGTCCGCCGGTCTCAGGGGAGAGCATGCGAACCTTGGTGCGAAACCTGGAGGAGGATCAGCCGATGGATGACTTGCGCTTGGTGCGACGCGAAGATCAGTCGCTCATCGTCGCGACCGAGACCGGTGAAGAGTTTCGCCTGGTGGTCGACGAGACCGTGCTCGCGGAATTCCGCCATCTGGCGCGACCTCCGCGGAGTGCGAACCGGATCAACCCCCGCGAGGTCCAGGCGCTCGTGCGCGCCGGGAAGACGCGCGAGGAGGTGGCGATCGCGACGGGTCTCGACGAGAGCGATGTCGAGCGCTACGAGGAGCCGGTGCTGGCGGAGCGGCGCTACATCCTCGAGCTCGCCCAGGCCGTACCCGTACGGACGAGCCCCGGCGACGAGGAGGAGCAGCAGTTCGGGGCCGTGATCGCGGAGCGCCTCATCGGTCTCGGCGCGCGCGATCCCGAGTGGAACTCGTGGCGCGACGACGAGGCCGGGTGGATGATCAGCCTCGAGTTCGCCACCGGCGACTCCGGCCACCGCGCCGTCTGGTCCTTCGACCACCGCAAGAGCGCGCTCTCGCCGCTCACTCCGGACGCCGACTCGCTCTCGAAGCAGGGTGCCGTGGGAGACCGGCTGATCCCGAAGCTGCGCGCGGTGGATGCCGAGGAGCGCTTCGACTCGGGCGCTTTCGACCCGGAGCGCCTGACCGCCGACTTCCCGACCGATCCGGGCGATAGCGGAGAGCCGGTGAACGTCTCGGGTCCCGTCGCGCCGGACCATCCCTCTACCGGCTCGATCCCGATCGTCGACATCGAGGCCGAGTACGCGCGCCGCCAGCACATCGAGGAGCGCGCGATCAAGACGCCGGAGCCGGAGCTCCCCGACCTCGGCCAGACCGCCGACCTGCTCGACGCGCTGCGTCGGCGACGCGGTGAGCGGAACGCGGCCGAGCACGCCGCGGGGGACGGTGCGCGGGGGACCTCGCGAGACGCCGACGCAGGGGACGATGCGGAGTCGGGCGCAGACCGGCCGCAGGCAGGCGCCAAGGATCCGGTGCGGCTGCCCGGCACCGCGCCCGTGACCCCGATCATCATCCCGCCCACGGACGAGGAGCGGGAGCAGGCGGAGGCCGAGGCGGCGTCCGAGACCTCCGGGACCGTGCTGGAGCCGCTCGACGGGCTCTCGGCTGACCTCGCGGAGCCGGAATCGGGCGGCGACGTGACAAAGCAGCCGCTCGGGCCGACGCCCGAACGCGGCCGGCGAGGCAAGGGGCGGGCGTCGATCCCGAGCTGGGACGACATTCTCTTCGGCACGCGCAGCGACGAGGATCCCGCGTAGGGCGAGGATCTCGCAGTGCAGGGCGGAGCGCCTGCGGCCGCGTGATGCGTGCGTCGAGCGGCTCGCGGGCTCGGCCTACACGCGGTTCAGCGCTCCGCTTCGATCGCCGCCTGGAGCGCCTGCGGCTTGCGGGTCGTGACAACCCAGTACGGAGCGGGATCCGAGGGATCGGTGACGGCGATGCGCACGGCGCTGTGGATGTATCCCCGCACCATGAGATAGGCGCGAGCGTCCAGCCCCGGTCCGATTGCGGCGCGGAGCGCCTCCGCGTCGAGGATCTCGACCTCGCCCAGCTGAGCGACCGGGATGCGGGCCTGCCCGGCGGCGAGCGCTCCGTCGCCCACGGTCACGATCGGAGCGAGCGCGAAGAGCGAGACCGCGATCGCGGCGTAGACCGCGACGGCGACCGGGAGCGCGAGCGCCGCGTTCAGGGGGGTCATCACGAGCGTCACGGCCGGCACCAGCAGGAGGAGCGCGACGAACAGCAGCGGGCCGGGAGCGAGACGCTCGCGGAAGGCGGGCGCGGACGATGGCGTGGTCATGCGTCCATTATCCCGACCGAAGGCCGCGCTCTGCTCGACAAGCGCTCCGGGGGATCCGCTACCCTGACGGGGTGACCGATGTCGTAGAGATTCCGATCGTGGCCGCCCCCGGGCAGACGCCCGCTTACGCCCAGCCGGGCGACGCCGGCGCCGACCTCCGCAGCAGCGAGTCGCTGGTGCTCGGCCCGGGCGAGCGCGCGCTCGTCGGGACGGGGATCAGCTTCGCGCTGCCCGAGGGCTATGCGGCCTTCGTCGTGCCGCGCAGCGGTCTGGCGGTGCGGCACGGGATCACGGTCCTCAACTCGCCGGGAACGATCGACGCGGGGTACCGCGGCGAGATCAAGGTGCCGCTGATGAACACGGATGCGAGCGCGGAGTTCCGGATCGAGCCGGGCGATCGTATCGCTCAGCTGATCGTGATGCCCGTGTCGTGGGCGGTCTTCCAGGCGGTCGAGGCGCTGCCGGAGAGCGTGCGCGGAAACGGTGGATTCGGATCGACGGGCGTGCGCGATGGCGCACCGCTCGAATCGGCGCGATGAACGGAAAGAGAGCTGACACTGAACATGGCTGACACTGACATGAGCGATGAGACCGCCGAGAACGATGAATCGGTGACCGACGCCGCTGAGCTCGCGGTCCGCGAGGGCGAGGGCGACGCGCCGGCGGACGATGCCAAGTCGGCGCCCGAGGATCGGGGAGCCGCAGGTCCGTTCGATCTGTCGGAGGTGCCGGCGATGCGCCCCTACGTCGACCTCGGCGGCATCAAGATCGCGCCGCGCGAGGGGCTGCAGATGCGCCTCGAGGTCGACGAGCGGGCCAAGCGCGTGGTCGCGGTGACCCTCGAGTTCGCCGAGTCCGTGCTGCAGATGCAGGCGTTCTCCGCTCCCAAGACGACCGGGCTGTGGCACGGCGTGCGCCGGGAGATCGGGCAGCAGCTGGCCGCGCAGGGTGCCGACGTGCAGGAGGAGGCGGGGCGGCTCGGGCCGGAGCTCGTGACTCGGAGCGAGGCGCCCGCCGAGCA
>NZ_JBHSRW010000200.1:0-4242 GCF_042659205.1 Leucobacter soli | reverse complement strand
CGGTCGCCGCGCGGTGCTGCGCGTGGCCTGCACGCACGGGTACCTCTGGGTCAAGGTGGTGCGCCCGAGCCGCGTGGAGCGGGTCGTCGAGGCGCATCGCGTCTGCTCCGAGGCGGGCATTCCCGTGCCGGCGCTCCTCATGTGGTCGCCGGACGGCGTGATCGTCTGCGAGACCGCGGACGGGCGCCCGGCCGCCGAGACCGAGTGGCGGGCCGACGCACTGCTCGACGAGGTCGACGAGCTACGACTACGGCTGGCCTCGGTACGTACAGAGCGGCCGGTGCGCGGCATACGTTCGCGACTCGACTGGTACGCCTCGCGGCTCGGGCGTGCAGCGGTGGACGCCGCGGGAGATGCACGGGCCGTGGCGGAGATCGATGCGCTCGTCGAGCGCGCCCGGCGCGGGATCGCGGCGGCCGTCGACCGGGCTCCGCTCGTGCCCGTGCACGGGGACCTGCACTTCGGTCAGCTGTTCCTCGGCGATGCGGGACGCATCGCCGGCGTGATCGATGTCGACACGCTCGGGCTCGGCGATCGCGCGGAGGATCCCGCAGCGTTTCTCGGGCACGCGATCGCGAGCGCACTCCTGACGGAATCCGAACTCGCGCTCCGTGTCTGGGAGCTCGCCGACGCCGCAGCCGAGCGCTGGGGGAGCGACCCCCTGGTCCCACCGCTGACGGCCGTGCATCTGCTCGGTCACGCGCTGGGCGCAACGGACCGAGGAGACGAGCGGATGCGCGCGGCGCTGCTCCGGATCGCGCTGGCCGTCATGGACGGGCGGCCCCCGTCGGAGGGGGCGAGATGAGAGGCCTCTCATGAACCCCTTGCATACGGCTTAGAGGCGTCGGCGAGGATGGATGCAGACGTAGGAGACGGCCCGTCGAGGCCCGACATTGAGGAGATTCTCATGGACAAGAAGAAGTGGATCGCCTATGGAGTGACCGGTGCCGCCGGCATCGCCCTCGTAGCAGGCGGGGCGGTCGCCGCCGCGCAGGCGATGGAGATCAGGACCGTCGACGGCGAGTCGCTCCCCGGTGGCGCGATCGTGCACGACGGCACGGTGACCGCGGACAAGGGATCGATCGACCAAGGCAAGATCGAGCTGCGCACCTCGGGAAGCTCCGTCTCGGTCGTGACCCCGCCCTCGGTGAACTCGGTGCCTTCGGTCCACACACCGGTCTCGCAGGCCTCGCCGGTCACCCCGCCGTCGCCGGTGACGCCGCCCAGCCCGATCTCGGTGCCCAGCCCGGCCTCCGCGCCCAGCGCGGCCTCGGTCGCCTCGGCACCGTCGAACTGAGCGTCGTCGAACTGAGCGTCGTCTAGCCGAACCGAGCGCGGGCGACGTGGCCGGCACCGAACCGAGCCGCCGCCCCTTCCGGGCGGCGGCTCGCTCGTTCGAGCGGCGGTTCACTCCTCCGGGCGGAAGCGCTGCCAGACCTCGGGGAAGATCTCGTTGACCTGCTCGAAGAACGCGATCGAGGTGCTCACCGCGCACACCAGCTGCTGCGTGAGCTGGCCGTCAGTGATGCCCTGCTCGTAGTCGACGTTGTGCTCCGTGAGGATGTGCAGCGCCCCGTCGTCATCGAAACGGGTGTAGGCCTTCGGCCAGATTTGCTCGGCGTTCCAGGTGTTGCAGAGCTCGACCGCGCGGGTGAAGTCGGCGAGCTCGAGTTCGCCGCGCCAGGTGCCGCGGATGCAGAGCAGCTCGTCGCTTTCCCCCGTGGCGAAGAAGAAGAACGTGGCGAGCTCCCAGTCGCCGCCGATGTCTCCGTCTCCGTCGACGCCGTAGGACCAGCCCTCGCGCTCGAGAGCGGCCTTGATCCGATCCTTCGACAGCGGCGCCAGGCCACCGGTGCCGGCGAGCACCGGCACTCCGTCCTGCATGAAGAACTCCATCTGCGTTCCTTTCGTTCCGATGCTCTCAGGGTATGCCACCGCGGTTACAGCCGAATGAGAACGGACGGACGGAGCTCTCCGGCGACGTCAGTCGCGCCGCCGAGGCGGCAGCTCGCTGACCAGCACGCCGGCGACGATGAACGCGGCGCCCAGCAGCACGTACCACGGGAGGGCATCGCCGGCGAGCCAACCGAGGAGCCCGGCCCAGACCGGCTCGCCCGAATAGATGATGGTGGCGCGGGTCGCCGAGACGTGCCGCTGCGCCCACGTCATCGTGTACTGGATGAGCATGCTGATCGCACCGAGTCCGACGGCCGGTATGAACCAACGCCAATCGAACACGGGGATGGACTCGCCAGTCACCGGCATCGCGAGGAAGCCGAGCGCGCCGGCCGTGAGCAGCTGCACAACGGTGACGCGCCGCAGGTCCACTCGAGGAGCGAAATGGCTGATGAGGATCACCTCGCCCGCCACCGCGACCGCGCCGATGATCGTCGCGGTCTCGCCGAGGCCCAGTTGGAGGCCGCTTACCCCCGGGCCGGCGAGCAGGAGCAGCCCGGCGAAGGCCAGGGCAACGCCTACGAGGCTCGCCCGGCCCGGTCGTCGGCGCAGGAAGAGCCACTGCATCAGGGGCACGAGCGGCACGTAGAAGGCGGTGATGAAGCCCGACATGCTGCTGGTGATGTGCTGCAGCCCGAAGGTCTGCAAGCCGTATCCGAGGAAGATGGCCACGCCGATCACCGCGCCGGCGCCGATCTCGTAGCCGGAGATGCCGCGGAGCGAGCGCCAGAAGACGGCCGCGGCGATCAGGCCCGCGACCAGGAACCGCACCCCGACGAAGAACATCGGACCGGCGTAGTCGACGGCGAAATGGATGATCAGGAACGTCGCGCCCCAGAGCGCGGTCACCCCGATCAGGGCGAGCTCGTGCCGACCGAGCCCGCCGACCCGGCCGTGCGAACCGATCACGGGGTCAGTCTTCGCCGTCGATGAACGTGCGGTAGCGCTCGCCGGCGGCCTGCGCCAGCTGTTCGGATGCGGCCTTGTCGGGTCCGGTTCCCTGGACGAGCACCGCTTCGCGGAAGTAGGCGAGCTCCTGGATGGACTCGGCGATGTCGGCCAGCGCCCGGTGGCCGCCGCGCTTCTCGGGAGCGGCGAAGAACGCCGCCGGGTACCAGCGGCGGGCGAGCTCCTTGATGGTGGACACGTCGATGCTCCGGTAATGGAGGCGCTCCTCGAGGAGCGGCATGTACTTGGCGATGAAGCGGCGGTCCATGCCGATCGTGTTGCCCGCGACGATCGGGCGCCGGCCCGGCGTGACATGGGCGGAGATGTACGTGATCACCTGCTGCTCGGCCTCAGCGACGCTCAGCCCGGTCTCGATCCGGGGCAGAAGCCCGGAATCGGTGTGCATCCGGCGCACGAAGTCGCCCATGTTCGCAAGCGCCTCGGCGCCGGGGTTGATCACGACCTCGAAACCAGGATGCTTCGGCTGCAGGTCGTAGTCGGTGACGATCACGGCGATCTCGCAGAGACCGTCGGCGTCGGGATCGAGGCCGGTCATCTCGCAGTCGATCCAGACGAGCTGATCGGCGGGAGCGTTCGACATGATTCATCCCTCCAGACGTGCAACCCGCTCAGTCTACTCGGGGCTCAGGCGCCGCTCTGCTTACTCGGGGCGCAGGCGCCCATCTGCGAGCCGCAGCACGCGATCGCTCATGTGCCGGATCACGTCGTCGTCGTGGGAGACGAGCAGATAGGACGTGCCGCGTCGCTCCTGCAGGTCGTCGAGCAGATCGAGCACTCGCGCCTGCACCGTGATGTCGAGGGCCGAGACCGGTTCGTCGAGCAGCAGCAGCAGCGGATCCCTGGCCAGCGCGCGCGCGATCGCGAGACGCTGCCGCTGGCCGCCGGACAGGGTCGCCGCCGGCCTCAGGAGCTCGGCCGCCGTGAGCCCCACCTCGTCTGAGAGCGTCAGGGTGCGTTCGCCGCGCTGCCGCCGATCGGTTCCGGCCGCACGCAGCGCATCGTGCAATACGGCGGAGCCCGAGGCCCCGACGGGGAAGGCGTCGAGGGGATCCTGCGGCACGAAGGCGATCCGCCGTCGCAGCTCCCGGCGGATCCGCCGATCCGCAGTCGCTCGATCGATGCCGTCGACGAGCACCGTGCCGGCGTCGGGCCGGTGCGGGCCGAGGGCGATGCGCAGCAGCGTGGTCTTCCCGGAGCCGGACTCCCCGACGAGGCCGACGCTCTCGCCCCTGCGGACGGCGAACGAGACGTCGTCGAGCACCGCGCGCGCGGTCTCGCCTCGACCGAAGGCCGCCGTCACGCCGTGCAGCTCGATCC
>NZ_JBHSRW010000199.1:0-4244 GCF_042659205.1 Leucobacter soli | reverse complement strand
CGTCGTCGGCATCGCCGTCCGCGAGCCCGAGTTTGGCGCGCATGCCCGAGGTCCACGCGCGCTGGTACGCGGGTGCGAACTCCGCGAGCGCCTCCTCGGCGAGGCGGATCGCGGCCGGGTCGATCTCGCGAGCGGCGGTGGGGGCCGTGTCACTGCCGCCGTGACGCTCTGCGTCGATCAGCGGGAGCAGCGCCTCGGCGAACCGGGTGAGGTTCCACAGCATCACCCCGGGCTGGCCGCCGTACGCGTAGCGGCCGCCGTGGTCGATCGAGCTGAAGACGGCGGCAGGATCGTAGGCGTCGAGGAAGGCGCACGGCCCGTAGTCGATCGTCTCGCCGGAGATCGTCGCATTGTCGGTGTTCATCACTCCGTGCACGAAGCCGACGAGCATCCACGAGGCGACCAGCTCGGCCTGCGCGGCGATCACCGCCCGCAGCAGGTCGAGGGCGGGGGTGCCGGATCCGAGGAGCCGAGGGTAGTGCCGCCGAATGGCGAACTCGGTGAGTCGGCGCAGCAGTCCGATGTCCCCGCGGATCGCGGCGTACTGGAAGGAGCCGATCCGCAGGTGGCTCGCCGCCACGCGCACCAGCACGGCGCCCGGCAGCAGTTCGCCGTCGCGCGGCACCCGGCGCCCCGTGCCGATCACCGCGAGCGCACGCGTGGTGGGGATCCCGAGCGCATGCATGGCTTCGCCGACTGCGTACTCGCGCAGCATCGGCCCGACGGCGGCGAAGCCGTCGGCGCGGGCGAACGGCGTGCGCCCGGAGCCCTTCAGATGCAGATCCCGCACCCGGCCGGCGGGGTCGACGATCTCGCCGAGCAGCAGCGCTCGCCCGTCCCCGAGTCGGGGTGAGAGCCCACCGAACTGATGCCCGGCGTAGGCCTGCGCCACCGGCCGGCTTCCGGCGGCGAGCTCATTGCCCAGCAGGAAGCGGATGCCCGACTCCGAGCGGAGTTCCCCGGGATCCAGGCCGAGCTCGACGGCGAGCGGCGCGTTGAGCGCGAGGAGGGTCGGATGCTCGGGCCTGGCCGCGCTCCACGGCACCGCGAGCTCGGGGAGCGCGCGGGCGAAGCCGTGGTCGAGGCGCACGTCGACGCTCGACGGCTGCACCATCTCGAGGGTGCCGCTATCGCTCGCTCCGGCAATGCTCATGCCGGCAGGATACGCCGCGCGCCTCCACCCGCGTTCAGTTCGAGCGGATGAGCCGATCCGGCGCGTCGATCCGGCGCGTCGATCCGGCCCCGTGATGCGGCCCGGCGACGCGGTATCCGATCCGCTCGAACACCGCAGCCCGGCACGGCGTCGTCGGACCACCGGCCCCGGCCTTTTCCACGCGGCCCCTGGATAGACTGGTCGGGTGATCGATCCCGTGCTGCTCCGTACCGACCCAGACGCCATCAAGCGCTCGCAGAAGGCTCGCGGGAACGACGAGTCGAGCGTGGACGCCGCGGTCGCGGCTGACGAGGCCCGGCGGGCAGCGCTCGGCGAGTTCGAGCGGCTCCGGGCCGAGCAGAACGAGTTCGGGAAGCAGGTCAAGGCGGCGTCGAAGGACGAGAAGCCCGCACTGATCGCCCGCGCGCAGGAGCTCGCCGCCGAGGTGAAGGCGGCGGACGCCCGCGCGAAGGAGGCCGATGCCGCCTTCGGCGCCGCGGTGATGCTCCTCGAGAACGTGGTCATCGAAGGGGTGCCCGCCGGTGGCGAGGAGAACTTCGTCACGCTCCGCACGCACGGCGAGATCCCGAGCTTCGATTTCGAGGCGCGGGATCACCTCGAGCTCGGCGAACTGCTCGGCGCGATCGACATGCAGCGCGGGGCGAAGGTCTCGGGAGCGCGCTTCTACTTCCTGCGGGGAGTCGGAGCCCGACTCGAGATCGCGCTCATGAACCTCGCCCTCGACCGCGCGCTGGCGAACGGTTTCACCCCGCTCATCACCCCCACGCTCGTGCGCCCCGAGGTGATGCGCGGCACCGGCTTCCTCGGAGAGCACGCCGACGAGGTGTACCACCTGCCGGCCGACGACCTCTACCTGACGGGCACGAGCGAGGTGGCGCTCGCCGGCTACCATGCCGACGAGATCCTCGATCTCGGCGAGGGGCCGCTGCGCTATGCCGGGTGGTCCACCTGCTACCGCCGCGAGGCCGGATCCCACGGCAAGGACACGCGCGGGATCCTGCGCGTGCACCAGTTCAACAAGCTCGAGATGTTCGTCTACGCCGACCCGGCCGAGGCGGAAGCCGAGCACGACCGTCTCGTCGCCTGGCAGGAGGAGATGCTGCAGGCGCTCGGGCTCTCCTACCGCGTGATCGATGTCGCCGCAGGGGACCTCGGATCCAGCGCGGCGCGCAAGTTCGACATCGAGGCGTGGGTGCCGACGCAGGGCACGTTCCGCGAGCTGACCTCGACCAGCAACTGCACCACCTTCCAGTCGCGCCGTCTCGCCACGCGGTTCCGCGACGAGTCGGGCAAGAGTCGCCCCGTCGCCACCCTCAACGGCACGCTCGCCACCACGCGGTGGATCGTCGCGATCCTCGAGACCCATCAGCGGGCCGACGGCAGCGTGCGCGTGCCCGAGGCGTTGCGCCCCTATCTCGGCGGGCTCGACGTGCTCGCCCCGGTGGGTGCGTAGCCGTGCGGGTCTCCAAGCAGGATCGCCACCTGATCGCCCTCGACCTCGACGGCACCGTGCTGCACCACGACAGCACCATGGACGCGGAGGTCGCGGACTCGATTCGCGCGCTCGCCGATGCCGGGCACGAGATCGTGATCGCGACCGGCCGCTCGGTCGATGCCACGCTGCCGGTGGTCGAAGAATTGCGGATCCGCCCGACCTGGGTCGTCGCGTGCAACGGCGCCGTCACGCTGAAGCGCGATACGCTCGCCGACCGCGCCTACCGCAAGGAGTACGTCGAGACCTTCGACCCGAGCGAGGTGCTGCGGCGGATCCGGTCGCGGCTCGTCACCGCCCGCTTCGGCGTCGAAACGCCTGAGGGCGAGTTCCTCTTCACCGAGAACATCCCGGCCTCCACACTGCCCGGCCGCAAGCGGGAAGTCCCGTTCGACGAGCTCCTGAAGGTGCAGGCGACCCGCATGGTCGTGGTCTCGCCCGACCATGTGCTCGAGGACTTCCTCGCGCTCGTCGACACGATGGGGCTCACCCGAGTCTCGTACGCCATCGGCTTCACGGCTTGGCTCGACATCGCCCCCGAGGGCGTGTCGAAGGAGAGCGCACTCGAGGTCGTGCGAGCGAGGCTCGACATCCCGCGCTCGCACGTGTTCGCGGCCGGCGACGGGCACAACGACATCCAGATGCTGCGCTGGGCCGGCCGCCACGGCGAGTCCGTGGCGATGGGCCAGGCGGCCGACGACGTGAAGGTGCACGCGACTCGCGTGACCGGCACGGTCGAGGACGGGGGGCTGGCGGCCGCGTTCCGCCATCGCTTCGCCGCGCTGCTCGGCTGATCCGCGAGGCCGCCTCGGCTAGGATTGCCTGCGGAGGGTTGTCCGAGCGGCCGAAGGAACTTGTCTTGAAAACAAGCAGGCGGTAACCCCGTCTCAGGGGTTCAAATCCCCTACCCTCCGCTGCAGAGCCTGTCGCATTGCGACAGGCTCTTTGCGTCGGGAAGGGGCTCATCGAGAACCCCTCGACTGGCGCCGTGTGCGGCGCCAGCGCCGTGGCCGCGCGAAGCGATGCTTCGCTCTGAGCGGCCGGGCGGGGTTCAGATCCCCTACCCTCCGCCAGTGTGATGAGTCGGGACATGTGTCTCGAATGAGTAGCGAGATATGTCACAGTCGAGAGCCCGGCCATCGGCCGGGCTCTCGTTGCGTCCTGCGCCAGTGGCTTCGACCGTGCCCCGATCCTTGGTTCGGCGGCCTCGGATCGGGGCCTCGGACCTGTGGTCTCGGATCGGCGAGGCTGCTGCACGGAACCGAATCGAATCGCACGGGAAAGTCGAGACAGTACGTGATCGTCGAGACTGTACGAGATCGTCGATCGAAGGCGTGCAGTGCGGACGATCGCGTACTGTCTCGTGCGTGCGTGCTGCATGCCTGCGAGCTGCGGGTCGGTGGCGATCGCGGCCCCGATCCCGATTGCACGCCAGGGGGATCCTCGCGGCGAGCACGGGCTCATCGTGAGCCTTCGGGAGCGGGGTGCGCCGACCCGCGCACGCCGGCCCGCGCACACGCGGCGATAGAGTCGGCCCACGGCTCGCGCATCGGCGGGAGACCGCGATGGTCGCCGCGG
>NZ_JBHSRW010000198.1:0-4288 GCF_042659205.1 Leucobacter soli | reverse complement strand
GGGCAGGATCGCGGTCGGATGCGCCGCCGCCTGCGCGCGGATCGCCTCGGCCAGATCGAGCAGCAGACCGCCGATCACAGCTGCGTGATCGAGCAGGTAGAGCCGCACCAGCGTGGCGATCTGGTCGTTGCGGCTGCGGCCGGCGCGCAGCTTGCCGCCGAGGGCCGGGCCCGCGATCTCGATGAGCCCGCGCTCGAGCGCCGAGTGCACATCCTCGTCCTCGTCTGCGGCGACGAAGCGGCCGTCGGCGACACGGGCGTCGAGCTCGTCAAGCGCGGCGTGCATGCCGGCGAGCTCATCATCGTCCAGGTAGCCACCGGCGGCGAGCGCCGCGGCATGCGCCTTCGAGCCCCGGATGTCGTAGTGCGCGAGCACCCAGTCGAACTGCGTCGACTTGCTGAGCAACTGCAGCTCGGGCGAGGGCCCGCTCGCGAAGCGTCCGCCCCACAGGGCGCCGCTCTCACCCGCGCGATTTCCGCTCGGAGCGCCGTTCTCGGCTGCGCGGTTCGTGTTCTCGGTCATGCTGTTCTCGTTCTCTCGTCATTCTGCGCAAGGTCGCAGAATCTAGCGTTGCAGAAGTGGATCCTGCGACTGCGCGCAAGATGACGGAAAGGTCAGCTCTGCGCGAGCAACCACGCCATGAGCGCCTTCTGCGCGTGCACGCGGTTCTCTGCCTCGTCCCAGACGACGCTCTGCGGGCCGTCGATCACCTCGGGGGCGACCTCGTACTCTCGGTACGCGGGCAGGCAGTGCAGGAAGATCGCGCCGTCCTTCGCCTGCGCCATGAGCTCCGGAGTCACCCGGTAGGCGCCGAAGGTGGCGACCCGCTCGGCCTTCTCCGATTCCTGCCCCATCGACACCCAGGTGTCGGTGATCACGGCGTCGGCCCCGGCCACGGCGGCGACCGGATCCTCCGTCACCGTCACGCTGCCGCCGGTCTCGGCGGCGATCCGGCGCGCATCCTCCACGATGTCGGCCCGCGGGTGATAGCCGGCCGGGCCGGCGACGCGGATGTGCATCCCCGCCGTGGCGAAACCGAGCAGGTAGGACTGGCCCATGTTGTTGGCGGCGTCGCCGAGATAGCTCGCGGTGAGCCCCGCGAGCTCGCCCTTGTGCTCGCGGATCGTCTGCAGGTCGGCGAGGATCTGGCAGGGGTGGAAGTCGTCGCTCAGCGAATTGATCACCGGCACCGTCGCGTGCGCAGCCATCTCTTCGAGGCCGGCGTGGGCATAGGTGCGCCAGACGATCATCTCGACCATGCGGGAGAGCACCTTCGCGGTGTCGGAGATCGACTCCTTGCCGCCCATCTGGGAGTTCTTCGAGTCCATGATCAGCGGATTGCCGCCGAGGTCGGCGACCCCCACCGAGAAGCTGACCTGCGTGCGCGTGCTCGTCTTGTCGAAGATGACGGCCGCGGTTTTCTGCCCCTCGAGCGGGCGCTCCGCGAAGCGATCCGCCTTCAGACGCGCGGCGAGGTCGAGCACCTCGCGCTGCTCGGCGGGCGAGAGGTCGTCATCACGGAGGAAGTGCCTGGTCACCCGTCCAGCCTACGGCACGCGCGCACCCCGGGGCTCGCGCCTGGGTGCTCTCTCCGAGCGCGACCCTACTCGAGCGTCGCCAGGATCGCCGGCATCGTCTGACCCGGCCAGGTCGCCCGGAGGGTGAGCTGATCGTCCCGCTCGACCGCGGCGGGATCCACGATACGGAGAATGTCGAGCACGGAGGAGTCCGCGTCGAGTCGGGTGAGGTGCCCGACGGCGCTGACGGTCGCCGCGCTCAGATCCGGGATGAGGCGCCCAGGTTCACCCGATCCGCGCACCCGTGTGCTCAGGTCCCGGGGGACGAGCGCGCCGGTCCCGTCGTCGGAGAACTCGTCCGCCTCCCGGCCTCCCTGCGCGATCGTGGCGGCGAGCACGCTGCGGTACACCGGGTCCCCGGCCGCGTCGGCGAACCATCGCTTGCCGAGCACGCCGTGCTCGGAGGTGCCGACCAGGAACGCCTCCGATCCCGCGAACGGGGCGCTGCGGTAGCTGAGCGGCACGTGGTAGACCTTCGCATCCCCGGCGGACAGCAGCAGGCCTTCGAGGCCGACCTCGCCAGCTGGATCCTGCGACTACGCACTTCGTGCTCCGCGCAGGACGACGATAGCGGCATTCGCCGCCATCGTCACTTCGCCAGCTGCTGCTTGAGCTTCGACGCGGCGCGGGCGCGCGTCGTGGCGTCGAGCGCGACCTTGCGGATGCGCACCGCCTCGGGCGTCACCTCCACGCACTCGTCCTCGCGGGCGAACTCGAGGCACTCCTCGAGCGTGAGCGTGCGCGGAGGCGTCATCGACTCGAAGGTGTCCGCGGTCGAGGAGCGCATGTTCGTGAGCTTCTTCTCCTTGGTGATGTTCACGTCCATGTCCTCGTTGCGCGAGTTCTCGCCGATGACCATGCCCTCGTACACCTCGGCGGTGGGCTGCACGAAGAAGGTCATGCGCTCCTGCAGGTTGATGATCGAGAACGGGGTGACGACACCGGCGCGGTCGGCCACGATGGAACCGTTGTGGCGCGTGACGATCGGGCCGGCCCACTGGTCGTAGCCGTGCGAGATCGCATTCGCGATGCCGGTGCCGCGCGTCAGCGTCATGAACTCGCTGCGGAAGCCGATCAGGCCGCGCGACGGCACGATGAACTCCATGCGCACCCAGCCGGTGCCGTGGTTCACCATGTTGTCCATGCGGCCCTTGCGTGCGGCCAGCAGCTGGGTGATCGCGCCGAGGTGCTCCTCAGGGGTGTCGATCGTGAGGTGCTCGTAGGGCTCGTGCGTCTTGCCGTCGACCTCCTTCGTCACCACCTGCGGCTTGCCGACCGTGAGCTCGAATCCCTCGCGGCGCATGTTCTCGACCAGGATCGCGAGCGCCAGCTCGCCGCGGCCCTGCACCTCCCACGCATCGGGGCGGCCCGTGTCGAGCACCCGGAGCGACACGTTGCCGATGAGCTCGCGGTCGAGGCGATCCTTGATCATGCGCGCGGTCAGCTTGTGCCCCTTGACCTTGCCGACCAGCGGGGAGGTGTTGGCGCCGATCGTCATCGAGATCGCGGGCTCGTCGACCGAGATGGTCGGCAGCGGGCGCACATCGTCGGCGTCGGCGATCGTCTCGCCGATCGTGATGTCCTCGATGCCGGCGATCGCGACGATGTCGCCGGGGCCGGCCTGCTCGGCCGGGTAGCGGGTGAGCGCCTTCGTCAGCATGAGCTCGGTGATGCGCACGTTCTGCACGCTGCCGTCGTGCTTCACCCAGGCCACGGTCTGACCCTTCTTGATCCACCCGTTGTGCACGCGCAGCAGCGCGATGCGGCCGAGGAACGGCGACGAGTCGAGGTTCGTGACGTGCGCCTGGAGGGGGTGCTCGTCGTCGTGGCTCGGGGCGGGCACGCGGTCGAGGATCGTCTCGAACAGCGGCTCGAGGTCGGGGTTGTCGGGCAGCGAGCCGTCGGCGGGACGGTTGTGGCTCGCGGCGCCGGCACGACCCGAGAGGTAGACGGTCGGCACGTCGAGCACCGCGTCGACGTCGATGTCGGGGTGGTCCTCGGAGAGGTCGCTGGCGAGGCCGAGCAGGAGATCCTGCGCCTCGCCCTCGACCTCCTCGATGCGGGCGTCGGGGCGGTCGGTCTTGTTGACCGCGAGGATCACGGGCAGGTGCGCCTCGAGCGCCTTGCGCAGCACGAAGCGGGTCTGCGGCAGCGGCCCCTCGGAGGCGTCGACCAGCAGCACGACGCCGTCGACCATCGACAACGCGCGCTCGACCTCGCCGCCGAAGTCCGCGTGGCCGGGGGTATCGACCACGTTGATCACGACGGGGCCGTTCTTCGCGTGCACGCCTTCATAGGTGATCGCTGTGTTCTTCGCGAGGATCGTGATGCCCTTCTCGCGCTCGAGGTCGTTCGAATCCATCACGCGGTCGTCGACGTCGGCGTGCGCGTCGAACGAGTTCGTCTGGCGCAGCATGGCGTCGACGAGCGTGGTCTTGCCGTGGTCGACGTGGGCGACGATGGCGACGTTACGGAGGTCTTCGCGAGTGGCGAGAGCCATAGGGGTGGATCCTTACGATCGAAAATTGGCAACGTTCTATTCTACACGCGCGAATTCTGGAGATCCCGGCACCCGTCCGGACCGTTCGACGGAGCCCGCTCTACGGGCGGCGCGAGCGAGAGGCGAGCCCGGCCGCGGCCTCGAGCACCAGGAGGGCGGCCAGCCTCACGGTGCGCCCGTCGGGCGCATCGGTCGTCGCGTCGACCTCGGC
>NZ_JBHSRW010000197.1:0-4294 GCF_042659205.1 Leucobacter soli | reverse complement strand
CTCGAGCGGCTGAGCGAGCCGGTGCTCCGCGCGGGCTTCGGCGTGCCGTCGGCCGAGGTCGAGGCCGCCATCGCGGCGCCGGGGCTCAACGAGGCGCTTTCACGAGCCGGATCGCTGACGGCCGCCGCACTCGCATACTCTGATCGGAATGTTGCACGTGAAACCACGGTCCGACCGGGGGGCGGATGGCCGGGGTTCGTCGAGGCCCTGCTCCGGCGCCTGGTCGCGTACGGCGTCGATCTCATCGATGCCGAGGTGACGGAGGCTTCGCGGACCGAGTCCGGAGGATGGACGGCCGCGCTCGCCGACGGTCGCGCCCTCGGGAGTGCGGCGCTGATCCTGGATGCCGGCTCGACGCCTGCGCGTCCCGGCACCGATCCTGGAGCCGGTGCCGAGACGACGTCCGGCGCCGGTCTCGCGACGCCTCTCCCGGAGCGCACGCGCCTGCATGCCGAGATCGACATACAAGAAGTGCCGGGCCTCGAGGAGCTGGACGCGGCGGGATCCGCGGTACGCACGGTCGGCCGATTCTCGCTCGTCATACACCCGGCCGATGCGGAGGGATCGCTTCTCCCGCGCGCCGAGCTGCGCGGGCTCGCGGAGGCCGGAGGGCGCCCGTCGGCGGCGGTCGATCCCGCTGCTCCGCTCGTCGACGAGCTGAGCGCGGCGCTGGCCGAGGCCGGCGTGGATCCTGCGGAGGATGCGGGCTGGCGGATCCGAGTCGCGGCCGCGCCGTTCGCGACGACGGCGGAGCGGGATCGTTCTCGAGCCGCGCTGTCGGAGCGTCGCGCGCACCTCCCGGAACTGCTCGTGGTCGGCCGCGCACTGCACGGCGACGATATCTCGGCGGCCGTGTCGGATGCGCAGCAGGAGGCGATCGTCCTGCGGCGGCGACTGCTCGGCATCGCCGATTGACGCGCGGTCCATCCTGTGTATTTCATTTCTGGAATATGATCGACCCCGATTCGGCGCTAGGCTGGTTCCGTGACCGCGGCCGCTGACGTCGCGGGGCTGGAGGAACCATGAAGGGCAAGATCGCGTTCGTCCTGGGCGCAGCGGTCGGATACGTGCTGGGAAGCCGTGCCGGGCGCGAGCGCTACGAGCAGATCAAGCGCGGCGCGCAGCAGGTCTGGCAGACCGAGCCCGTGCAGCGCGGCGTCTCAGCGGTGAAGGAAGCCGTCGACGAGCGCGCCGATGTGTTCAAGGTGTTCATCGCCCGAGCCGGAGCCGACCTGCTCAGCGGGTTCGCGCAGCCGAAGACTCGGACTTCGGGCGCCGAGGGCGAGGCTCGGGCGGGTGAAGAGTCGAGCGCAGACGACGACGCGTCGAAGCCGACTGCTCCGAAGTCGACCGGGTCGAAGTCGAGCGCCTCGAAGTCGACCGCTTCGAAATCGAGCACGGCGAAGTCGAAGACGGCGAAGCGTCCGGCTCAGAAGCGCAGTTCCGAGGCCGGGTCATGACGCGGGGCGCGGGGCCCGGCACGTTCGAGCTGCTGGCGCGGCTGCCGGCGCAGATCCTCGCGCTCGTGCGGGCCGAGTACGAGAATGCCAAGCGCGAGATCACCGCGAAGGTGAAGCGCGCCGGCATCGGGCTGCTCGCGATCATCGTCGCGCTCTTCTTCCTCTTCTTCGCGATCTCGGCGTTCGTGGCCGCGGCGATCGCCGGACTCGCGGTCGTGTGGCCGGTCTGGCTCTCTGCGCTCGTCGTGGGCTTCGGCCTCATCCTCCTCGCCGCAGCGGCCATCCTGGCCGGTGTCGCACTGATCAAGCGCGGCGTGCCGGTTCCCGAGCAGACGATCGACCGCATCGAGGAGGATCTCAACGCCTTCGCCGACGTGCGATTCAACCAGTCGGCGCACGCGCCGCGCGAATCCCCGAGCGGCCGTATGCCGCAGGCGGGGGAGAAGGGGAACTGGCGATGAGCGGTACGCGGATCGACGGCGGCGTGGCGGATGCGCAGCGCGCCCGCGCGGAACTCTACGACACGCTGAGCCAGCTGCGCGGACGTCTCGACTACGCGCAGCGGATCGATGACACGGTGGAGCGCACGAAGCACCGAATCGCGGCGGAGCGCGAGGAGAACCCGGTCGGCTTCGCCGTCGGGGTCGTCGCGGCGGCTGCCGTGGTGGGCGTCGTGGCGTGGGGTGCGGCTCGGCTGATCGCGCGGGCCTTCCGCTGACTCGGCTCAGGTCACGTTTCGATTGCGTTCGCCGGTCCTGGCGCCCGTTCGAGGCTCCGGGTTTTGCTTTGTCGGTCAGACGGGGTAAGAATAGGGACTCGTAAGCGGAAACGCTTCCGAAGGCCAGACCTGAGTCACGGGTGACCCGAGTCCAAGGTGTGGCCTTCGCCGTGTCCACCGAGGTAAGTGGGGTCCATGACGGCTGATGCGAAGCCTCTCAGCGGCCTGCGCGTGCTCGTCCCGCGCGGCGGCACCTGGGGGGATCTCGTCGCCACCGCGCTGCGGGAGCAGGGTGCGAACACGGTCATCGCGCCGCTGGTGGACTTCGCGCACACCAGCGAGGAGGACCGTCTCGTCGAGGCGCTGAAGCGGCTCGAAGCCGGCTACTACGACTGGATCACAGCGACCAGTGCGACCGTGGCCGATGTGCTCGCCCACCACAACGCCGTGATCCCGCCGGACACGAAGCTCGCCGCGGTCGGCGAGGCGACGATCCAGGCCTTCGCGAGTGCCGGGTACCAGGTCAGCCGCACACCCACCGAGGAGAACCACACCACGGCGGGCCTGCTCGAGGTGTGGCCCGAGATCGACGAGGGCAAGGTGCTCCGAGTGCTGACCCTGCGGAGCGACGTCGCCCGCCCGGTGCTCACCTCGGGCCTGATCGATCGCGGCCATGATGTCACCCAGGTCGTCGCATTCCGCACCATCGGGGTGCCCGTCTCGGCGCACACCCGCGAGGACGTGGAATCGGGCAGGATCAACGCGCTCCTGGTGGCGTCGCCGCGCATCGGACGCGAGGTGGCCACGCAGTTCCCGCACCTGCCCGCCGACACCATCGTCGCGTGCGTCGGACCGCACACCCATGAGGAGGCGGTCGCGGCCGGCCTCCGGCATCATCCGGACCACGGCAACAGCGTCGCCAAGCGCGCCCTCATCCGCACCGTCGAGTCGGCGATCGACCAGAGCGACATGCTCGACTAGTGCCCTGCGGTCGGCGCCCGGATTCCGCTCCGCCGGGTAACGATTCGATGCCGTACAGGCGCGTATGCCGCACTCCGCGCCGTCGAGGGGCAGACTAGAGGGCATGGCGCGTGTCGAGGTGTATCCGGATCGAGTGGTGATCCGGCTGACCGCTTCCGAGAAGGCGATCGCGATGCGTCGTCGGGACATCGTCCTCGATCGCGACGCGATCGTCTCAGCAGTGATCACCGAGGATCCCTGGGTGTGGTTGCGCGGTGTGCGCTCCCCCGGCGCCCATCTGCCCGGGCGGTTGGCGCTCGGTACCTGGCGCGCGCTCTCCGGCCGCGACTTCGTCGTCGCGCGCAGCGGCCGCCCCGCAGTGGTGATCGACCTGGATGTGCCCGAGGGCGCCGAGGAGGATCGCGGCTGGGTCGGTGAATTCGACCCCTTCGCCCGTGTGATCATCTCGACGGCGCACGCCGGGGATCTGGTCGCGGCCCTGCGGCTCGACGGCAAGGACACGGTGTTCGACACCGCCGACTGAGGCGGGTACCGTCGGAGCCGTAACGGCACGGAAGCGCCACGCGGCCCGAGCCCGAAGGAGTGCGATCGGACATGTCGGTATCGAGCGGTTCGGCGCGTCCTTCGACCGGCGCGCGGGCGCAGCTGCCCGACGTGGTGGTCGTGGGCGCGGGGCTGATCGGACTCTGCACGGCCTTCGAGCTGGTGCGCGCCGGCATGGGCGTGACGATCGTCGACCGCAGCGCCGCCGGCTCCGGCGCCTCCCGCGGCAACGCCGGTGAGATCACGCCGCTCGGGGTTCTGCCGCTCGCCGGGCCCGGAATGATCGGCGAGATGCTGCGCGGAGTCGTCTCCCGGCGCGGGCCGCTCTCGATCGACCCCCGATCCATCCCCGCACTCGTGCCCTTCGGCGCGGGCTTCCTCCGCGCCTGCCTGCGCTCCGGCGTCGTACGCGGAACCGATGCGCTGACTCAGCTCGCGCACGGCGTCCTCTCGTCCTACGACGAGCTCGAGGCGGCGGGCGTCGAGCTCGAGGGCGGTGGCCGCGGGTTCCTCTTCACGGACGCCGATCCTCGTCGCCTGGTCGCGGCCCGCGAGCAGGCGGCCCGCCGCGCGGAACTGCTGGGGCTCGAGG
>NZ_JBHSRW010000196.1:0-4309 GCF_042659205.1 Leucobacter soli | reverse complement strand
GCTCCTCGGATACGGGGGCGGTGCCGGTGGCGGGGGTCCCGGCGTCCGCGCCGGGGGTGTTGCCGGTACCAGGGACGTTGCCGACCGATGCGCCGACCGCAGAGCTTCCAGAGCCGCCACCCGCTCGGCGGGAGGCATCCTCGCCCTGCACCCGCACCACCGCGGCGGCGAACGCGTCGAAGACATCCTGAGCGGCGCCCCGCTCGAGCCCGCGCATCTCCATCCGCACCGGCCCGAGCACCGTGTGCGCCTGCACCGATGCCAGGCCGAGCGCACGATGCACGAGCGGACGGCGCAGCTGCAACGACTGAGTCCGGATCAACGGCATGATGCTGAGCGAGCGGGTGAGAGCGCCCCGGCGGATCCGCAGGCTCGCCCAGGCGGCGACGTCGGTGTCGGTGAGCGTTCCGGATCCCGACCCGGTCTCGGTCTCGGTCTCGGTCTCGACTGCGATTCCGCCTCCGACGAGCTGCAGGCCGGCCCGACGACGGCCCAGCCAGAGCACCCAGCCCGCCCGCGCCCCGGCGCCGACGAAGCCCGATCCCGCACCGACGAGTGCATCGCGCAGCGCTTCCCGCTCGGCGAGGTCGGCGGCGCCGCCGGCAGCACCGCCGTCGCCGAATCCCGGGAGCACCGTCATGAGGACGTCCAGGGTCTCCGCTTCGCGACCGACCGGCAGCACGAGATTCTGCAGTCGATTCTGGCCGCCCTGCGCCACCGAGTGGCCCGCGGTCGTGATCCGCACCTTCCACCAGCCGAACGGCCGCCAGAGCAGGGGCTGCTGCGCTTCGACGGCGTGGATCCGCGACAGCGGCACCGTCTCGGTGTTCGTCGCGGTGAGGCCGGCGCCGACGCGGATGGCGTCGGCGGAGCGGGAGAGCGTGAACCCCCACCCGCGGTTGAACTGGTTGAACGCGATGCCGCCGAGCACGAGGACCAGCGGGACCGCGACCCCGAGCGCGTACGGCTGCCACACGATGCCCGCCACCAGGCTGACGAGCAGCATGACGATCGGCACGAGCAGGTCCCAGCTCAGGGCGATACTGCCGATGAGCCGGCCGACCGGCACCCGTACCAGGCTGCCCGAGTGCAGCGCCTCGGCGTCGATGTCGAAGTCGACGAAGTCTTGCGCCCTCCGGTCGAGATCGTGGACGATCCCGCCCGGCGTCTCCGTCGCGGCGGCCGCGGGTGCAGCCGCCGCCGGATCCTGTCCGGCCGGCGACGGCGCGCGATCCGCAGGCGTTCCGGTGCCGACGAATGCGGGCGAGGCGGCGATCCCGCTGCCGCTGCGATCGGTTCGGTCGGTGCTCCGGGCGCGGGCGCGGAGGATCTGCTCGCGCACCTCCTTCGCCTGGGCGTGCGCGAGATAGCGCAGCCCCACCTTGCCGCCTTGACCGGCGGTCTGCACGTCGACCTGGGTGAGCCCGAGGGCTCGCGCCAGCAGCGGCCGCTGCAGGTTGACGCTCTGGATGCGCTCGAGCGGTGCGCGGCGATGCTGCCGGAACAGGATCCCGCTGCGCTCTTCGACGGCCTCGCCGCTGATGCGGAAGGTGTGGAACCGCCAGCTCAGCCACGAGAAGAAGACGATGCACGCGATCACGAGGAGCACGCCGAGCAGCGCGAGGAGGATCAGCCCCTCCTCGGCGAGGTAGTCGATCAGGTCGAGCACGTCGCCGCTCTCGCCGACGAAGTCGTCGGCGACGAAGAGCTCGATCAGTCGATCGCGCAGGTTCGCGATGACGATGCCCGCGATGACGATCAGGGCGATGCCTCCGCGCAGCAGCGGCGAGAGCGGATGGAGGCGGCGCCAGTCGGCCTCCACGCTCGCCGGCTCGGCGGTACCGGGCGTCGTACCCGGCTGTGCGGACTCGGGATCCAGCGTCACAGGCCCGACCGCCGGGTCTCGGCCAGCTCCACCAGACGGTCGCGCAGCGACTCGGCCTCCGCGACGGGCAGCCCCGGCAGGTTGACGCCGGTCGCCGCCGACGCGGTCACGAACTTGAGCGTCGCGAGGCCGAGCGACCGCAGCAGGGGGCCGCGGGTGACGTCGACCATCTGCAGGCGCCCGTACGGCACGGCGATGACGCGCTCGAACAGGATGCCGCGACGGAAGAGCAGGTCGTCCTCGCGAAGGATGTACCCGATGGCCCGCACCCGCCGGAAGGCCAGAACCGCGTTGAGCAGCATCAGCAGGACCACGGCTCCGGCCCCGACGTAGAGCGGGACCGGGGGCCGTTCGTCCGCGAACACCGTTATCAGCGCGAAGACGACGACCACGCCGACGACCAGCAGCAGGTTCAGCGCCAGATCCGCCCAGACGTACTTCGGCGACACCCGCTGCCACGACGCGTCGCCGTTCGGCCAGGTTCCGCCGTTCTCGGGGGCGCGCCCCGGCTCATCGAAGTGCCGTTCGATCATCTGCTCGCTCACGCCCCAAGTCTAGGGCGGGTCCTCCGGCTGCCGGCACTCCCGCCGGACCGGCCCCGCGGAGCGACCGCTCCGCGGGGCTTCGTCGCCTATTCCGCGGCGGTCTCCTCGGGCACGGTCTTGTTGAAGCCGGTCACGGGCTGGCCTTCGTCGAAGCCGACGGTCCGCTTGCGGAAGCCCTTGGTGAGGAACAGCAGGTAGATGAATCCGAGCGCCGTCCAGACGAGGCCGCCGATCAGCGCGTCGGCGTGCAGGTTCGCCCAGAGGATGCCGGTGAGCACCACGCCGATGCCGGGCATCACGATGTAGTTGAAGATGTCCTTCGGCGTGCGTCGGCGGCCCTGCCGGATCGCGAACCAGGCGATCACGGAGATGTTGACGAACGAGAAGGCGATGAGAGCGCCGAAGTTGATGAACGCGGCGATCATCTCGAGGGTGAAGGCGATCGCGAGCATGCAGACCAGGCCGGTCAGCACGATGTTGAACGTCGGCGTGTGGGTCTTCGCGTTGATGAAGCCGAAGAACTTCTTCGGCAGCACGTTGTTGCGGCCCATCACGAGCAGCATGCGCGAGACCGAGGCGTGCGAGGCGAGGCCCGAGGCGAGGGTGGCGCAGAAACCGGCTGCCGTGAGCACGGCCTGCAGCACATTCCCGCCGACCGCGTGGCCGATGAGGGGCAGCGTGCTGTCCTCGATGAACTGCATGTCGCCGCCGGGGGCGAACTCGTTCCAGTCGGGGAATCGGAGCTGCGTGAAGTAGCCGGCCACGAGGAAGATCGCGCCGCCGAGGACGACGGTGAGCAGGATCGCGCGGGGCACGATCTTGGGGCTGCGCGCCTCTTCCACGTACATCGTCACCGCGTCGAAGCCGATGAAGGAGAAGCAGACGATCGTGGCGCCCATGAGCACCGCGCCCATCGTGACGCCGTCGTGGATGAAGGGCTGCACGAGGTTGATGGAGCCGGTGGCCTCGGCCTGCGCGAGCTGCGCCCACACCATGACGACGAAGACCGCCATCACGATGATCGAGAAGACGAGCAGGATCATGTTCACGCTCGAGGTGCCGCGCATGGTCATGTAGATGATGGCGGTGGTCAGGATGCAGTAGGGGATGACCCAGAACCATCCGGGGATGCCGGTCGTCTCGGGCGGGAAGACGGCCTCGAGATAGCTCCGTATGATGAGGCAGTTCACCATGGGGAGCAGCATGTAGTCGATCAGCGAGGTCCAGCCGACCATGAAGCCGACATTCGGGTGGATCGACTGCCGCACGTAGGTGTAGGCGGACCCCGCGCTCGGGATGGCGCCGGACATCTTGCCGTAGCTGACGGCCGTGAACATCATCACGATCAGGGCGACCAGGTATGCGAGCGGCACCACGTTGTTCGTGTCGCGGGCGACCATGCCGAAGGTGTCGAACACGACGGTCGGCGTCATGTACCCGAGACCGAGGCCGACGATGGCCCAGAGCCCGAGGTTGCGTGTCAGCGACGCGCGCTTCTCGACGGCGGGAGCGGATGCTGCCATGTGTATTCTCCGTTCACGATTCCGGCGCAGGATCCGGGTCCGGGTCGGGCACCGCACGGCCACCGTCGCGCAGACGCGCGCGGTGCAAACATCCAATTATGGCGCGAATCCCCCGTCTTCGATGACATCGCCTTGGTGGTTCTCAGGATTTTCCTCTGAATCTCCTGGAGGGACCCTGCAGAGCAGTTCGGCGATGACACCGCAGACCACCAGGACGACGCCCGAGGTCAGCACGAGCAGCATCGGCGCCCAGGTCGAGGCGGGCGGCAGGATGCTGCGGGTGAGCAGTTGCAGGCCCGAGCCGGCGGCGAGCCCGGCGAAGAGCGCCCCGGCGAATTGCCCGGCGCGCGCGCCGG
>NZ_JBHSRW010000195.1:0-4322 GCF_042659205.1 Leucobacter soli | reverse complement strand
TTCGCGCGCGCCAGGAGGGAGCGGCCGGAACGACCGGCCCCGCCGCCGCCGCAAGCGGCTCAGCCCGCTCACGGTGATCGGCGAACTGCTCGTGGTCGGCGGCGTGGCCGTGCTCGGCTTCTTCGGCTGGCAGTACGCGATGACGCAGATCGTGGTGCCCGCCCAGCAGCAGGCGCTCGCCGCGCAGGACTCCGCGCGCTGGGCCGCCGCGTCCCAGGCCGAGGAACCCTGGGACGGGGAGGTGCCGGTCACGGCCGCGCACGCGCCCGGCGAGGTCTTCGGCCTGCTGCACATCCCGGCGATTGGGGAGCGCTTCACCTATCGCGTCGCGGAGGGCACCGACCCGGAGACCGTGCTGAACGTCTCGGACAAGGGCATCGGCCGCTACGAGACGACGCAGATGCCCGGCGACTACGGCAACCTCGGGCTCGCGGCCCACCGATCGGGCCCGTGGATCACCCCGTTCCGCGAGGTCATGGAACTGCGCGTCGGCGATCCGATCTATCTCGAGACCGAAGACGGCTGGTACACCTACCGGTTCCGGTCGCTCGAGTACGTGCTCCCCTCGGCCTACGACGTGCTCAACCCGTTCCCCAGGATCGACGTCGACCCGGCCGAGGATCGCCTCATGACCCTGACCACCTGCCACCCCAAGAACGGCGGTACCGAGGAGCGGGCCATCGCCTACGCCGTGTTCGACCGCTTCCAGCCCCGCAGCGCGGGCGCTCCCGCCGAACTCGCGGCGATCGACGGCGAGACCGGGGAGGCGGCGGTCTGATGTTCTCACTGCTCTGGCGCTTCTTCCCCGGCCCCGTTTGGCTGCGGATCCTCGTGCTCGCCGCAGCCGCCGCCGTGCTGGTGTGGGCGCTCGTCACCTATGCCTACCCGTATGCCGCCACCCTGCTGACGTCCGAAGAATCGACGGTGAACTCATGACTCGCATCCTCGTGATCGACAACTACGACAGCTTCGTCTACACGCTGGGCGGCTATTTGCAGCAGCTCGGCGCATCGACGGAGGTGATCCGGAACGACGCGGTGAGCGTCGGCGAGCTCGAGCAGATGCTCGGCGCCCGCGGCGGCGCCGACGGTGGAGATCGTGAGTTCGACGGCGTGCTCGTCTCTCCGGGACCGGGCACCCCGGCCGATGCCGGCATCTCGATCCCGATGGTGCGGATCGCGCTCCGCACGGGCATTCCACTGCTCGGCGTCTGCCTGGGGCATCAGGCCATCGCGGAGGCGATGGGCGCCACCGTCACGCACGCCGACGAGCTGATGCATGGCAAGGTGTCGCGGGTGCGGCACAGCGGGGATCCCTTCTTCGAGGGCGTCGCCGACGAGTTCGATGCCACCCGGTACCACTCGCTCGCGGTCGTGCGGAGCACGGTGCCGGAGGAGCTGCGCATCACCGCGGAGACGGCCCAGGGCATCGTCATGGCGCTGCGGCATCGGGATCTGCCGATCTACGGCGTGCAGTACCACCCCGAATCGGTGCTCACCGAGGGCGGCTACCGTCAGCTCGGGAACTGGCTCGGTGTCGTTGGCTCGCCCAATGCGGCGGCCATCGCCGCGACGCTCTCGCCGCTGCTGAGCGTGCAGGACTGAGTACGGAGGGCCGACCGCGCAGGATCCGGCGGCACCGGTCGGCGCTCAGTCCTCTTCGCCGCTGAGGCCCGAGCAGTAGAAGATGTCGACGGTGCTGCCGCGCTTCTGCTCGCCCACGAGCGACTGCCGGATGATCGTGGCCCCGGCCGCGGGGCAGTTCGGATCGGGAACCACGTTGACGGCGAGGCGCAGCGGCTGCAGGAGCTGCGTCGCGGCCTCCACGGTCTGGCCCGTGACGTCGGGGATCTTCACCTTGCCGCTCGCGACGACGAGCTCCACCGCTTCGCCGCGGTCGAGGATGGTCCCCACTTCGGGACTCACCGAGAGCACGGCGTTCTTCTTCTCGACGGGGTCGTTCCGTTTGCTTACCGAGCCGACCTCGAGGCCGAGCTCCTCGAGCGCGGCGGTGTACTGCTTGAGCGACATCAGGCTGAACTCGGGCACTTCGACCCCGGAAGGGCCGGAGGAGACGTACAGCGTGACCTGCATGTCGGTCGTGATGCGCGCACCGGCTTCGGGGTCGGTGCGGATCACGAGGCCCTCGGCGATCTCGTCGTTCTCCTCGGTCTCGACGACGCCGGTGAGGTCCAGCTCGTCGAGCGCCGCCAGCGCGGCAGCCTCCTCCGTGTTCACGAGCGCCGGCACCTCGCGCGTGTTCGACGGGGTGAAGGTCTTCGGCGCGAGGAGCATCAGCCAGATCACGACCGCGACGATCACCGCCATCACGGTGAGGATCGACGCCCACACCCACATCACGGGCGGTCGGCTCTGCGAGCGCGTCGCACCGCCGGACTCCGAGAGCCGCCGCAGAGCCAGCTCGGACTCCGACGCGCCCTCGTCGCCCGCGGTGAAGAGGACGTTCGTCTGCTCGGACTCCGCGCCGAGCTGCGGCATGACGCCGCCGGCCGCGAGGCGCAGGGCATCGCGGAACTCGGAGGCGCTCTGGAACCTGCGGGCGCGATCCTTCGCGAGCGCGTGCAGGATCACCCGGTCGAGCTCGGGGGTGACGCTCGGGTCGCGTTCGCTCGGCGGTGCCGGCCGTTCGCTGACGTGCTGGTACGCCACCGCCACCGCGGTGTCGCCGCGGAAGGGGACGTCGCCGGTGAGCAGCTCGTAGAGCAGCACGCCGGTGGAGTAGAGGTCGGTGCGAGCGTCGACCGGTTCGCCCTTCGCCTGCTCGGGGGAGAAGTAGGCGGCGGTGCCCAGGATCGCCGTGGTCTGCTGCACCGTCGACGAGGTCTCGGAGACCGCGCGGGCGATGCCGAAGTCCATCACCTTGACCTGGCCGCCGCGCGTGATCATGATGTTCGCCGGCTTGATGTCGCGGTGCACGATGCCGGCGCGGTGCGAGTACTCGAGCGCGCTGAGCACGGCGTCGACGACGCGGCAGGCCTCGGCGCTCGAGAGCCGCTCCTCCGCGGCGATCTCGCGCAGATTCTGCCCGTCCACGTACTCCATCACGATGAACGGGAGCCGCTGCGGGCCCTCGCCGGTCTGGATCAGGTCGTCACCGGCATCGAGCACGCGCACGATGCTGGGGTGCGCGAGCCGCGAGGCCGACTGGGCCTCCTGGCGGAAGCGGGTGCGGAACTGGTCGTCACCGGCGAGGTTGGCGCGCATCACCTTGATGGCGACCTTGCGGCCGAGCTTCGTGTCCGTGCCGCTGTAGACCGTGCTCATGCCGCCCTGACCGATGTAGTCACCGATCGAGTAGCGCCCCGCGAGCATGCGGGCGCCACCGGTCGCGGTGGTCTCGGTCATGGTGCCTCTCCCGGGGTATGAATGCTGTGGATCGCTGCAGAACAGTCTAGGCGAGCGCGGGCGCCGCGCCGCGCACTCACTCCTCCTCGTCCCCGGGATCGGGGGCGGCCGGCGCCGTCACCGCGATCCGCAGGCCCGGCGAGGCCTGGGAGGTGCGGGTGATGCTGCCGCCGTCGCCGCAGGTCACGGTGTAGCGGACGATGATCTCGCCGTTGGGCGCCCCGGCCTCGAGCGTGTTCGCCTGCACCTGGATGCCGTTGCCCGAGACGTTGCCCGCCTTCGCTCCGTCGCCCTCCACGGTGACGTCGTAGCTCTGGAGCTGCAGCGGGACCGGGCAGGTGGCCGTCGGCCAGGAGACGTTCGTGAGCTGGCCCGAGGCTACGGGAGACGGGCTGGCGCTCGCGCGGGCCGGCCGGTCCACTTCGCCGTAGGCCGCGTAGTAGGTGAGCGTGATCCGCGAGGTGAACGGGACCTTGTCGCCGGTCGGATCGACGGCGTAGACCGTGCCCACCTGGTCGCCGTCGGCGGGCTCGCCCTCCTCGGCCACGACATCGGGGAACCCCTGCGTGTTGAGGGCTCTCACCGCGTCCTCCCATTGCATGCCGACGACGTCGTCGAGCGAGACCGGGCCGGCCGTCGGCTCGGGCGTCTCGCTCGTCTTCGGAGTGTCGGACGTGCTGGGAGTCGTCTGCTCGGGCGTGCCGCCGCCCTGGTTCATCAGGGCGATCGCCGTGCCGATCCCGACGAGCACGACCAGCGCGATCAGCGTGATCAGCGGCCAGGTCCAGGCGCTGCGCTTCTTCTTGGATCCGTCGGCCGGATCCTGATCGTCACCATCCGCATCGGCCGCCGGCAGCTGCGCGGTGCCCGGCAGCTGCGAGGTCTGCGGCATCGCGACCGTTGCCGCGTCACCGGCCGTCGTCGCGGGCATCACCGTCGTCGCCGCCGAGGTCGCTC
>NZ_JBHSRW010000194.1:0-4355 GCF_042659205.1 Leucobacter soli | reverse complement strand
GCCGGCAGCAGGAGCGCGAGGGCCGCGTCCGCGTACGCGCTGCGGTGCCGGATGGGCGCGGCCAGCTCGTGGAGCGGGTGCGGCGTCGGGTTGATGCTCTCGCTCGTCCAGCCCGCGGCCCGCGTCTCCTCGAGGAGCCGGTCGAAGCGTGCGGCGTCGTCGATCCGGCGCCGGGCCTTCGCGATGGTCGCGGGCTCGCTGAAGGCGAGCATCGCGAGCCCCTGCGGGCCGTCGAGCACGGAGTGCGGGGTGCCGACCTCGGGGATCACGACCACGTCGGCCCAGGATTCGGCATGAGTGAAGGTCAGGAGGCTCGCGAGCAGCCCCGAGCGGACGGTGAGGAGCGCCATCCCGCCGGTGCGCTCGCAGAGCTGGGAGACGGGATCGGTCGCGGCGCCCTGCAGTTCCGTCTCGACGTGCTCGGCGAGGGGACGGATCGCATCGCCGAGGTAGTAGCGGTTGTCGATCTGCACCAGGAACCGGCGCAGCTGCAGGGTGGCGAGCAGCCGATGGGTGACGGTCCGGTTGAGGCCGAGCGCGAGCGCGATCTCGGAGGCGCGGGCCGGTCCGTTCCGCAGCAGCCCGAGCACTTGCAGTGCGCGATCGAGGGTCAGGCTGATCCGGGTCATCGCGGTGCGCCGTTCATACCTGCACGCCGATCGTCCCGGTGCTGCGAGACGCGCGCGGGCGAGCGCTGCGGTGGTCGGCGGCGGGCTCGATGAGCTGCTCGTAGCGTCGGGAGATCTGCCGGGCGGCGGTGAGCAGCTGGGCGCGGGTGTCCTCCGGGTCGTCGATGGTGAGCCCCGGGAAGGCGAGGGTGAGCGACGCAATGGTCCGTCCGCTCGTCAGGGTGATCGGTGTGGCGACCCCGGTCCGCCCGGTCATCACTTCGCTCGGCGCGACGACGATGCCCGTGCGGCGCAACTGGTCGAGCGCCGCGGAGACGACGCCGGGGTCCGGTGCCATCGAGCGGATCTCGGAGATGGCCGCGTCGTCGAGCGCCGGCAGCAGCGCGAGACCCGGCGGCGCCTGCCAGATGTGGAACTTCACGCCGGAGAGGTGC
This sequence comes from Leucobacter soli, assembly GCF_042659205.1. Taxonomy (NCBI): domain Bacteria; kingdom Bacillati; phylum Actinomycetota; class Actinomycetes; order Micrococcales; family Microbacteriaceae; genus Leucobacter; species Leucobacter soli. Next base: position 3,292 of record NZ_JBHSRW010000194.1, on the reverse strand, counting down.
TCGACGCGCACCGGCCCGGCGCGGCCCTCGCGCTCGATGCGGATGATGAAGTTCGGCGGTGCCGGGGTGGCGATGACGACGGCCGCAGCGAAGCGCTGGGCGAGCTCGTTGATCCGGTCGCGCGCGGCGAGCGCGAGTGGGTCCGGCACCTGAGAGGCGAGGTCGCGGAGCTTGGGGCCGAGGCTCCAGGTGCCGTCGGAGCGCAGGACGGCGTAGCCTCGCTCGGCGAGCGTGTGCAGACGGCGGGAGCAGATGTCGACCGAGGTGCCGGCATGCTCCGCGAGCCGCTCGACGGTGAGCGGAGGGTGGTCTGCGATCACCGACAGGAGGTCGAGCGCTGCCGCGGTGGTCTGAGAAATCTCCATGCTGCCTCGGGCGGTGGGAACGGGTGATCGGCGACGCCGCGCAGCGGCGTACCTCCGAACTCTACCGGCTGGTCGCCCGGCCGGTGCGACGATCCCCTTCAGTATTCCCTAGAAGTACGGATATACTATTGTAGTAACCAAGCGTGTGCGGTGTCCCTTGCGGAGGCGCGCGTACAGTATCCCCGACACCAGGAGGTTCAAGATGACGCAGGCAATCCACTTCGAGACCGGGGACGGCCGCCGGTTCCTCGGCCGTCTCGACGGAACGACGATCACCACCGCGGGCGAGGCGCCCGCCACGGGCTTCGCCGCGACCCCGGAGGCGTGGGCGGAGATCGTCGCCGCGAACGGAGCGACCCACGAGATCGGCGACGTGCACGTGCTCGCGCCGAACCGCCCCGGCAAGATCCTCGCGATCGGCCTCAACTACATGTCGCACGTCGAGGAGACGAACCTCGCGAAGCCCGACGTTCCCATGATGTTCGGCAAGTTCCCGAGCTCGGTCACCGGCGCCTTCGACGACATCGTGATCCCGCGCGAGGAGACCCGCCCCGACTACGAGGGCGAGCTCGGCGTGTTCATCTCGAAGCCGGCCTACCGCGTCTCGGTCGAGGAGGCCTGGGACTACGTCGGCGGCTTCACCGTGCTCAACGACGTCTCCGGCCGCCGTGCGCAGCTCGAGACCCCGATGAAGCAGTTCACCCTCGGCAAGAGCTTCGACACCTTCACCCCGGTCGGCCCGGCGGTCGTGAGCATGGACTCCTTCGCCGACGCCGAATGCCGCGACAACCTGCCCGTGCGCACCACGCTCTCGGGCGAGGTGATGCAGGACGGCAACACCAAGCAGTTCATCTTCACGATCCCCGAGATCGTCTCGTACCTCAGCCAGGGCGTCACCCTCGAGCCGGGCGACCTGATCGCCACCGGCACCCCGGGCGGCGTGGGCGACGAGCGGAAGCCCCCGCGCTACCTGCGCGACGGCGACGTCGTCGAGGTCGAGATCCCCGGCGTCGGCAAGATCTCGAACCCCGTGCGCTTCGAGGCGTAGACGGCCATGGAGATCCTCCCCGAGGGCAACAAGGACTACGTCTACGGCGGGCGCTTCACCGGCACGGTGCAGCTCGAGATGATCATCGAGGCGGCCACCGAGTCGCTCGCCGACGTGCCGAACCTGGGCGCCGTCGACGTCGCGCGCATCCACCACAAGGATGGCGCGGTCACGCACTGGCACACCCACCCGGGCGGCCAGATCCTCACGCTCGCGGCCGGCGTCGGCCGTGTCGGCAGCGACGAGGGCACGACCACCGGCATCCTGCCGGGCACCGTGATCCGCACCGAGCCGAACGAGCGCCACTGGCACGGCGCCGACGAGGGCAGCGACTGCGTGTGGCACTCGGTCGTGTGGGGCGTCACCGACTGGAGCGACGACAACCCGCTCGAAGGGAAGTAGCGCGACCGTGGTTCGGACTCCTCTGATCGGGCTCGTCACCGACCGCAAGATCTCGACCTCGGGCGCATGGGTCGACATCCCCACCGACGGCATCCCGCACACCTACCTGACGGCTATCGAGCAGGCCGGGGGAGCACCCGTGCTCTTCCCGGCGCTCTCGGTGCACCTGGAGGATCCGGGTCGGTTGCTCGACGGGGTCGACGGGCTGTTCCTGCCCGGCGGTCGCGACCTCGACGCGGATCTCTACGGGCAGCAGGCCCATGAGAGCAACGACCCGCCGCTGCGCGTCCGCGACGAGCTCGAGATGGCGCTGGTGCGCGAGGCGCGACGGCGCGGCATGCCCACGTTCGGGGCCTGCCGCGGGCTGCAGGTGATCAACGTCGCACTGGGAGGCACGCTCACGCAGCACCTCGGCGACGAGGTGGAGCTGACGCCGCACCGCGACGTGGTCGGCGTCTTCACCTCGCACCCGGTCGAGGTTGAGGAGGGCACACTGCTCGAGCGGATCGTCGGGCGGCAGTCCTTCGACATCGCCTCGCACCACCACCAGAGCGTCGACGCGCTCGGCGAGGGGCTCGTCGCGACGGCGACCGCGCCCGACGGCATCGTCGAAGCGGTCGAGGCCGCGGACGGATCGTTCTGCCTCGGTGTGCAGTGGCATCCCGAGGAGCGGCTCGATCCGGAGGGACTCGACCTCATGAAGGCGTTCGTGCGGGCATCCGCCGAATCGGTCGCATAGGCGACGGCGTACACGCAGAAGCAGCCCGATCCCGGAGCCCCGGGGTCGGGCTGCTTCGCTTTCGGGCTGCTCTGTGTGCGGGTCCGCTACTCCGCCGTGCCCGACCCCGCCGCGGGTTCCGTGGCCCCGGGGGCCAGATCAGCCGACTCGTGCACGATCCGCTCGGACGACCGCTGCAGTTCCCGCAGCGCCTTCCGCACGGTCTTCGCGTAGATCTCCGCTCCGCCGGGGTTCGGGTGGATCCCGTCGCCCGCGAGCTCGCGCGGGTGCTTCCGGATCGCGCGATCCCAGTCCGCCAGCACGACACCCGCCTGCTCGTCGGCGAACTCCTGCAGCAGCCGATTCACGCCGGGGATCCAGTCGCGGTCGGCGTGGGCGTTCACGAGCACGATCGGCCGCCCGTCGGCTGTGCGCTGCAAGCGTTCGAGGTCCGCCCGATCCACCGGACCGTTCGTGCCGAGCCCGACGACCAGCACCCGTCGCAGACGGTTCTGCCCCGCCAGGTCTTCGACGATCTGCACGCCGGCGCCGAGCCCGCGCGAAACCGCGGCGTCGACCTTGACGCCGCGGAAGGACGCCTTGAGCTCCGGGAGGCTGGCGAGCATCACCGAGTCCCCGACGGCGAAGATGTGCTTCCCCCGAGGGAGGGCCGGGCGGGCGGCGGCCCCGTTGGCGAGCGGTGGTCCGTCGTCGGGCTCGACGCTCCCGTCCAGGCCGTCGAGCGTGCCGGCGACGCCG
>NZ_JBHSRW010000193.1:0-4393 GCF_042659205.1 Leucobacter soli | reverse complement strand
CACGCGCACGCCCCAGGCGGAGACGCCCGCGCTCAACGCGCTGACCACCGCGGTCGCGAGATCCCGATCCGCCATCGTCACCTCGCCGCGCGCGGCGAGCGGCTCCGCCGTCGAGACGCTCGACGAGGCGAGCGTCTCGAGCACCATGCGCTTGCGCGAGACGCCGACGAGGACGGGATATCCGAGTTCCTGGAGCCGTGGCAGGCCGGCCAGCAGCTGCCAGCCCTGGGCGGTCGTCTTGTCGAAGCCGAGCCCCGGATCGAGCACGAGGCGCTCGTGCGAGATCCCCGCCGCACGGGCCGTCTCGGCGAGCCGGGCCAGGTCGTCGCGCACCTCGGCGACGACGTCGGCGTACTCCGAACGGCGATGCGCGGGATCGGGTACCCCCCGCCAGTGCATGGCGATGTAGGTGGCGTCCGAGTCCGCGGCGACGCGCAGGATGTCGGGATCGTGCAGTCCGCCGGAGACGTCGTTGACGATGGTGGCGCCGGCGGCGATCGCAGCCCGGGCGGTGGCCGCGTGGATGGTGTCGATCGAGACGACTGCGCCGGCGGCGGCGAGGGCCTCGATGACGGGCAGGACGCGGCGCTGCTCCTCCTCGACGGGCACGGGCGAGGCGCCCGGTCGCGTCGACTCTCCGCCGACATCGACGATGTCGGCGCCCTGCGCGATGAGCTCCAGCCCGTGGGCGATCGCCGCGTCCGGGCCGAGGAACCGCCCGCCGTCGCTGAAGGAGTCGGGGGTCGTATTCACGATCCCCATCACCAGGGGAATTGTCCGAGTCACTGCCGGCCCCGGCCCGGTTCGCTCGCGGTGAGGAGCGTGAGCACTTCCGCCCGCTCGACGGGCCGGGTGAACACCCCCCGGGAGGCCATCGAGACGACGCGCGCCTCGGCCTGCTGGGCCCCGCGATCGGAGACGCAGCCGTGTGAGGCCTCGAGCACGACGAGAACGCCCGCGGCATCGAGGCCGGTCTCGAGCGCTTCGGCTATCTGCTCGCCGAGCCTCTCCTGCAGCTGCGGTCGCGCGGCCAACGTGGCGACCACGCGCGGAATCGCCCCGAGCCCGGCGACCCGATCGCCGGGCCGGTAGGCCACATGCGCGCGCCCGCGGAAGGGCAGCAGGTGGTGTTCGCAGACCGACCGCAGGGTGATGTCGCGCAGCAGCACGAGCTCGCCGCTGTTTTCACCGATGGGCATCGTGTCGCGCAGGTGGATCAGCGGATCGACCCCGACGCCGGCGAAGAACTCCGCGTAGGCCTCGGCGACCCGCCCCGGGGTCTCGGCGTAGGTCTCGTCGAGCGGATCCTCACCGATGGCGCTGAGCAGTTCGCGCACCGCGGCGGCGATGCGCTCCCGGTCGACGCCCGCGCTCACGGGACGGCCGCCCCGTCGTCGGGCGCCCCGCCCGCCGGCTTCGCCGCGTCGTCTCCCGTGGGCTTCGCCGGATCGGCGAGCGCATCATCCGTGCGCACGCTCTCGGGGATCTCGATGGGAGGCAGGTCGCTGACGGGCCGCTGATCGCTCGAGAGCCACAGGTTCCGCTCTGGCAGCTTCTCGACATCGGCGAAGATCTCGGCGACCTGGATGTGATCCAGCGTCTCCTTCTCCATCAGCTCGCCCGCCAGCCGATCGAGCACGGCGCGGTTCTTCACGAGCGCCTCGTAAGCCTCGTCGTGCGCCTGCTCGATGAGCGCGCGGACCTCGCTGTCGACCGAGACCGCGACGCCTTCGCTGTAGTCCCTGGTGCTGCCGAACTCCCCGAGGTAGGGCGACGCCTGCGCCTGCCCGAGACGCACCGGGCCGAGCGTCGCGGACATGCCGTACTCGGTGACCATCTTGCGCGCGGTCGCCGTCGCCTTCTCGATGTCGTTGCCCGCCCCAGTGGTCGGGTCGTGGAACACGAGCTCTTCGGCGACGCGCCCGCCCAGCGCATAGGCGAGCTGATCCTGCAGCTCGTTGCGCGTGACCGAGTACTTGTCCTCGAGCGGGATCACCATGGTGTAGCCGAGGGCGCGGCCGCGGGGCAGGATCGTGATCTTCGTGACGGGATCGGTGTGGTTCAGTGCCGCCGCGACCAGGGCGTGGCCGCCCTCGTGGTAGGCGGTCATCAGCTTCTCATGATCCTTCATCACACGGGTGCGGCGCTGCGGGCCGGCGATGACACGATCGATCGCCTCGTCGAGCGCGCGGTTGTCGATCAGTTGTGCATTGGAACGGGCGGTGAGGAGCGCCGCCTCGTTGAGCACGTTGGCGAGATCGGCGCCCGAGAAGCCCGGCGTCTTGCGCGCGACCACGTCGAGGTCGACGTTCTGCGAGAGCGGCTTGCCCTTCGCGTGCACCTCGAGGATCGCCTTGCGCCCCTTCATGTCGGGAGCGTCGACGCCGATCTGGCGGTCGAAGCGGCCGGGGCGCAGCAGCGCCGGATCGAGCATGTCGGGGCGGTTGGTGGCCGCGATCATGATCACGTTCGTCTTCGGGTCGAAGCCGTCCATCTCGACGAGCAGCTGGTTCAGCGTCTGCTCGCGCTCGTCATGGCCTCCGCCCATGCCCTGGCCGCGCCGCTGTCCGACCGCGTCGATCTCGTCGACGAAGATGATCGCGGGTGCGTTCGCCTTCGCCTCCTTGAAGAGATCCCGCACGCGGCTGGCGCCGACGCCGACGAACATCTCCACGAAGTCCGACCCCGAGATCGAGTAGAAGGGCACGCCGGCCTCGCCGGCGACCGCGCGCGCGAGCAGCGTCTTGCCGGTGCCGGGCGGACCGTACAGCAGCACGCCCTTCGGAATGCGGGCGCCGACCGCCTGGAAGCGCGAGGCATCCTGCAGGAAGTCCTTGATCTCGTACAGTTCCTCGACCGCCTCGTCGGCACCGGCGACGTCGGCGAAGGTCACCTGCGGCATCTCCTTGGTGTTCAGCTTGGCCCGCGACTTGCCGAACTGCATCACCTTGTTGCCGCCGCCCTGCATCGAGGAGAGCATCCACCAGAAGAAGAGTCCGATGAGCGCGAGCGGGAGGATGAACCCCATGATCGACCAGAACGGATTCGGCTGCGGCACCTGATCCGTGAAGCCGTCCTTCGGCTTGGCGTCGCCGACGGCCGCGACCACGTCCTCGCCGCGCTGGTTGACGTAGTAGAAGAAGACCTCGGTCGATCCGGTCTTCTCGTCCGCCTTCGCGAGCACGAGGTTGACCCGCTGGTCGCCGTCGATGATCTCGGCCTGCGTCACCTGCCCGGCGCTCAGCATCTCGAGCCCGCGCTGCGTCGTGACCTCGCGCGCACCGCCGCCGCCGAGCAGCGACCAGCCGAGGAGCACGATCAATGGCGCCAGGATCAGATAGAGGAGCGGCCCGCGGAAGAGCCGCCGCGCTCGCGATCCATTGGGTGCTGTTTCAGCCAAGTTGCGGCCTTTCTCGCGCGGGAAGGAACTTCCACAAGCGTAGTCGTCGCCCCCGACATTTTTTCTGCGAGATCCAGTCGACTTCCCGCTGATCTGGGGAAATCATCGCGGGTTTCTCTCAGAGCGGAGCCACGGCGCCGTATCGCAGCCGCCGCGAGGCGATCGCGCGGGTCAGCCGCCGGGCATCGACGCCGGTCCGGCCTTCAAATCCGCACGGCCGGTCCGCGCTTCCGGTCCGCGCCGTCAGTCCTCGCCGGCGTACACGTGCGGCGCGAGGACGCCGACGTCGCGGAGGTTCCGGTAGCGCTCGGCGTAGTCCAGCCCGTAGCCCACGACGAAATCCGTGGGGATGTCGAAGCCCACGTACGCCACGTCCACCTCGACCTTCGCGGCGTCCGGCTTGCGCAGCATCGTGCAGATGCGCACCGACTTCGCTCCGCGCGACTCCAAGTTCTCCTTCAGCCAGGCGAGGGTCAGGCCGGAGTCGATGATGTCCTCGACGATCAGCACGTCACGACCCTCCAGCGCCGTGTCGAGATCCTTCAGGATCCGCACCACGCCGCTGGACTTGGTGCTCGCTCCGTACGAAGAGACCGCCATCCAGTCCATCTCGGCGTGGAAGCGCAGTTCGCGGGCCAGATCGGCCATCACCATGACCGCGCCCTTGAGCACGCCGACGAGCAGCGGCGGGCGATCGGCCGGGTAGTCGGCCTCGATCTGGCGCGCCATCTCGGCCAGTCGAGTCCGCAGCTGCTCCTCGGTGACCAGAATCTTCGAGAGTTCGTCGCCCAGATCTTTCGCATCCATGCAGCTACTGTACCGGCGCGCGACCACGACCACCCGGGGGCGCCTCGATCTCAGGTCGTGCGCCGCTCCTCTGACGGCCCTTCAGTCGGCCCCGGCTCCGCCCCGGCGTCCGATCCGGCACCAGGCCCCGCGCCGGCCCTTGCGCCCGGACCTCGGTCCCGGTCCCGGTCTCGGGCGACGAGCATG
>NZ_JBHSRW010000192.1:0-4438 GCF_042659205.1 Leucobacter soli | reverse complement strand
CCCGCGTTCACGAACCCGATGAAGGCGATGAAGAGGCCGATCGCGGTCAGCAGCAGCATCGGGAGCGTCCAGCCACCGCTGGCGGCGAGCAGCCAGCCGAACAGGATCGGACCCGCTGCGGCGAGCGTGTAGCCGGCGGACTGCGCCATGCCGGAGAGCGCGCTGGCGTCGCCGTGGGTGCGCGTGCGCACCGCGATGAGGGTGATCGACATCGTGAAGGTCGCGCCGAGGCCCAGCCCGGTCATCGCCGCCCAGAGGACGATGAGCGAGGGGGCGACGATGATGCCGACGCAGGCCACGAGCAGCGGGACGGGCAGGACCGCCGGGAGCCAGCGCACGAGGCGTCCGCGGTACAGCGCGGGAGTCGCCGCCGATCCCGCGACGCACACGATCTGGATCACCATCGTGTCGAGGCCGGCCAGCGTCGCCGACCGGCCCTGAGCGGCCTCCATGGCGACGAGCCAGGTGAGGAGCGTGTAGAAGATCGTCGACTGGGCCCCCATGTAGATCGCGATCTGCCAGGCGAGCGCCTCGCCCCAGACCCTTCGGCCGGAATCGGGGCGGTGCTCGGCACCCGGCCCGTCGGCCGTCGCCGACGCGGCATCTGCGCCGCCCCGCATCGGGGGGCGCACGTCGCGGTTGCGGAAGGCCCAGCTCCAGGCGACGAGCGCGACGGGGATGGCGAGCCCGAACGACAGCAGGGTCCAGCGCCAGCCGAGTTCCTGACCCGCGACCTGGATCCCGGCGAGCGGGATCACGATGCCCGAGGCGATGGCGCCGGCGATCGCCACGGTCGAGGAGAATGCCCCCATGACGAAGGGGGCGCGATCGTCGAACTCGCGTTTGATGATCGCCGGCATGAGCACGTTGCCGGCGGCGAGTGCGGCGCCGATGATCGCGGTGCCGAGCCACAGGTTGATCGGAGACCCCGCGAGCGAGCGCAGCGCGGTGCCCGCGGCGAGGAGGATCAGCGACCAGGCCACGGTGCGATGCATGCCGAAGCGTTCGCCGAGACGGTGCATGAGCGGGGAGAGCAGCGCCCAGGTGAGCATCGGGACGGCGCCCAGGGCGCCGAGCGCGGCGAGCCGCATCCCCTCGCTCGTGGCGATCTCCTCGAGCAGCGGACCGACCGATGCGATCGTGAGCCGCATGTTGATCGACACCAGGACGATCGCGATGAACGGCGGCGACCAGATGAGCGGATGCCGCGCGCTCATCAATCGGTGCGGTGATAGGTGAGCGGGTTCTCGAAGTGCTTCAGCAGTGAGGAGAGCTGGATCATCCCGCGGTCGCGCTCCCGGACGTTGTCCTCCCAGGATCGGTGCGGCAGCGAGTTCTCGACCGCGCGGGCGACCTGCTCGATCGTCTCCGGCGTCCAGGGATCCTCCTGGGCCCGTTCGATGCCGATGCGCGCGTAGACGGGGCCGAGGACCTCGCCGTGCCTGCGCAGACCGCCCCGGGTGTTGAGCTCACTGGTCGTGAACGGGCCGATCAGCGACCAGCGGAGACCGAGGCCCTCGCGCACGAGCGTGTCCAGCTCCACCGGCGTGACGATCTCGTCGCGCACCAGGCAGTAGGCCTCCCGGAGCAGCGCTCCCTGCAGACGGTTGAAGACGAAGCCCTCGATCTCCTGCTTCAGCAGGATGGGTGCGAGACCGCTGCTCGCGAGCAGCTCCGACGTCGTGCTGACGGTCGACTCGGAGGTGAACGGGGCGGGGACGATCTCGGCCACACGCAGGAAGTAGGGCGGATTCGCGGGGTGCACCACGATGCAGCGGTCGCGCCCTGCGAGGTCCGATGCGAACCGGGAGGCCATGATCGTCGAGGTGGAGCTCGCCAGCACCACGTCCCGCGGGGTGAGCGCGTCGAGCCGGGCGAAGAGCTCCTGCTTGGCCTCGAGGTTCTCGATGATGCATTCCTGCACGTATCCGACTCCGGCGACCGCCTCTTCGAGCGATCCGCTCACCGAGATGCGGCTCAGCACCGTGGCGATGGGTTCCCTGAGCAAGCCGCCCGCCTCGAGCTCGTGCAGCTTCGATTTCGCCTCCCCGAGCGCGATCTCGCGCCGGGCCGGGTCGACCTCCTGCATCTGCACCCGTCGGCCGGCGCAGGCGAAGACGATGGCCCAGGCGATGCCGATGCTTCCCGCGCCGACGACGGCGACGGAGTCCACCGCGGAGGCGTGGGGGGCCGCCTCCGCGGTGTCGAGGGGGGACTCGTCCATATTCAGAGGCCGATCTGCTTGGTGTACTCGTTCAGCTCGTCGATGATCGCGCCGATGCGCGCCAGGCGCTCTTCGCCCTCGGCGCCGAGCTGGTCGAAGGTGGTGAGGGGAGCGCGCACGGGGCCCATGGGGAACCCCTCGCGCTGCGCGAGGCGCTTCGAGTAGCACTGGTGGCCGTAGGTGGGGTGGCCTTCGGCGATGATGGCGTCGAAGCGGTGGATGAGGCGATCGATCTGGCGCGCCTCGTCGATGCGCCCGGCGGTCAGCAGGTCCCAGATCCCGGCCGATGCGCGGGGGATGTAGTTGCCGTAGGGGTTGACGTATCCTTCGGCCCCGAGGAGGAAGGAGTCGACCACCCGCTCGCCGGCGTAGACCGTCATGTCGTCGCCCGCGAGCTCGATCACGTCGCGCACGCGAGCGATGTCCTGCGAGGACTCCTTGATGTAGGAGACGTTCTCGAAGTCCTTGGCGAGGCGCGCCACGAGCTCGGCGCTCATGTCGACGTTCGAGGTGACCGGGTTGTTGTAGAGCATGATCGGCACGCTGGTCGCGTTCGCGATCGCCTCGTAGTAGCGGTAGATCTCGTCGTCGGTCGGCGTGTAGTAGTAGGGCGGGAGGGTCATGAAGCCGTCGGCGCCCAGCGCCTCGGCCTCGACGCTCTGCTGCACGGCGATCGCGGTGGACGCGTTCATCGTGCCGACGAGCACGGGGATGCGCCCGTCGATGCGCTTCACGGTCTCCTCGACGAGCAGGCGGCGCTCCTCCGGGGTCACGGCGACGAACTCGCCGGTGGTGCCGAGCATGATGATGCCGGGCACGCCCTCCTCGAGCTGCCAGTCGAGGAACGCGTGAAGGCGAGGGATATCGATGGCGCTGGCGTCATCATTGAAGGGGGTGACAGCGACGGTGTAGGACCCCGTGAACGATTTCGACATACTGACCTCTCTGCGAACACTTGTACGTATGGTGAACACAAGGATACGGTGTCAACATGACAAACGGAAAGCTCAATCGCGAAGTTTTTGATGTTGCCGTCGTCGGAGGCGGCATCAGCGGGTGCGCGACGGCCTATTTCCTGAGCCGATCGGGCGCGCGCGTCCTGCTCCTGGAACGGCACGATCTCAACACGGAGGCGTCCGGCCGCAACGCGGGGAGCCTCCACGGCCAGATCCAGCACGAGCCGTTCCTCGAGGAGGGGGAGGAATGGGCACGGAACTGGCTGCCCGCCCTGCGCTTCCTCGCCGACTCGCTCGAGATCTGGGACGGGCTCAGCGAGGAGCTCGGCATCGACCTGCAGGTGGCCAAGCGCGGCGGACTGCTCGTCGCCGACCATCCCGACCAGATGCCGGCCATCGAGCGCAAGGTCGCGCTCGAGCAGAGCATCGGCATCGACAGCCGGGTGCTGACGGGGGACGAGCTCAGGGAGATCGCCCCGTACATCACCGACGACGCCGTAGGAGGGGAGCTCTGCCCGATCGAGGGCAAGGCCAATCCGCTCCTCGCCGCCCCGGCATTCGCCACGCGGGCGGTCGAGCACGGCGCCGTCATCCGCACCGGCACCAGCGTCGAGGGGTTCGCCGAGTCCGGCGGCGTCACCGAGATCCGGACCGCGAAGGGCGCGTTCGCGGCGCGCAAGGTCGTGCTGGCCGGCGGCGACGGCATGCCGGATCTCGGCCGGCACTTCGGCATCGAGCTGCCGATCAGCAGCGGTGCGGTGCAGGTGAGCGTGACCGAGCGGATCGACCCGCTCGTCAAGCACCTAGTCTACTACGCCGGCGGCAAGCTGACGTTCAAGCAGGCGCAGGCCGGCACGCTGCTGATCGGCGGCGGGTGGCCCGCCCGCCAGAACGCGGCGGGCGAGTGGGTGCTCAACCCGGAGTCCCTGCGCACCAACCTCGGGATCGCGACGCGCGTCGCCCCCGTGGTCTCGGACGTCAAGCTCCTGCGTACCTGGGTCGGGATCGGCAACGGCACGCCGGATCACAGCCCGATCATCGGCCCCGTGCCCGGGCACCCGAACGTGATCCTCGGCTTCTACCCCTACATGGGGTTCACCGCCGGCCCGCTGATGGGCCGGGTGCTCTCCCGGCTCGCGCAGGACGAGGAGCCGGGGGTCGATCTCCGCCCGTTCGCGCCGGATCGCTTCTGAACGGCCGCTCGCGTCGGCATCGTCGCATGAGCGCGCGCCGGCACCACGCAGGGCGCCCGGGCGGG
>NZ_JBHSRW010000191.1:0-4490 GCF_042659205.1 Leucobacter soli | reverse complement strand
TCCGGGCGCGGCAGGTGGAGCGCTCCGAGCGTGTCGCGGGCCTGCTGCCCGACATCCTGGCCGCCTGCGACCGCTCGCTCGCAGAGGCCAGGCTCGCGCAGCAGACCGCCGAGCAGGAGCGGGCCAGGCACAGCCAGGAGCTGACGCTGCTGCGCGCGGAGGAGTCCGAACTGCGGGGACGGCTGCAGGCGCTCACCGAACGCGTGCACGGTGCGGAGCTCAAGAGCTACGAGCGCAAGCTGCAACTGTCGGCGCTGCTCGAGCGGGCCGGCAACGAGCTCGGCCTCGTCGAGGACGTGCTGATCGCCGAGTACGGGCCGGATCAGGGAGTGCCGGTGACGGCGCCGGAGGACGATCCCGCGCCGAGCGGCGGCCTGACGCTCGTCGCCGAACTGCCCGAGGATCTCGAAGCGCAATTCGCGGCCGAATTGGGGCTGGAGCCTTCCCAGCGATCATCGGAGCCGCAGGGGCTCGCAGCATCTACCGGGTCGGATGCGGATCCCGCGACTGACGCGCAGGATGACGGCAACGCGCAGGATGCCGGGGATGTCGAGACCGTTCCCTTCGTCCGTTCCGAGCAGGAGCGCCGTCTCGCCAGGGCCGAGCGCCGCCTCACGGAGCTCGGCCGGATCAATCCGCTCGCCCTGGAGGAGTTCGCGGCGCTCGAGCAGCGCCACGCGTTCCTGGTCGAGCAGCTGAACGATCTCACGAAGACCCGAGCCGACCTGCTCACCATCATCGCGGAGCTCGACGGGAAGATGGAGGGGATCTTCGCGGAGGCGTTCGAGGACACCCGGGCGGCGTTCGCCGAGATCTTCCCGGTGCTGTTCCCGGGGGGCTCCGGCGAGATCGCGCTGAGCGATCCCGACGACCTGCTGAGCACCGGTATCGAGATGACCGTGCGGCCGGCCGGCAAGAAGGTCGAACGGCTGTCGCTGCTGAGCGGAGGCGAGCGCTCCCTCGCCGCCGTCGCCTGGCTGGTCGCGATCTTCCGGGCGCGGCCGAGTCCGTTCTACATCATGGACGAGGTCGAGGCCGCACTCGACGACGCCAACCTCGGTCGCCTGCTCCAGGTCTTCGAAGCGCTGCGGGAGAGCTCCCAGCTCATCGTCATCACGCACCAGAAGCGCACGATGGAGATCGCGGATGCGCTCTACGGCGTCTCGATGAGGCAGGACGGGATCTCCGCCGTCGTCGGCCAGAGGATCGGCGCGCACGCCGGAGCCTAGAACCGCGGGATCCCGGCAGACGGGCGCGCGGCATCATCCGAAAGGATGACCCCGGACGGCACTTGCGGCGGATGTCCGGAGACCCGAGCGGAACATAGCGTGTTCTCAGCGGCCAGATCGGCCGACGGAAGGGAACACGATGATCGAGGCGGTCAATCTCACGAAGCGCTACGGCACGAAGCTCGCGGTCGACGACGTCAGCTTCTCGTTGCAGCCCGGGCAGGTCACCGGCTTCCTCGGACCGAACGGGGCCGGCAAGTCGACGACCATGCGCATGCTGATGGGCCTCGACCGCCCGACGCACGGCAGCATCACCGTGCTGGGCAAGCCCTACGCCGAGCATCGCAACCCCCTGTGCGTCGCCGGTGCGCTGCTCGACGCGAAGGGCGTGCATCCGGGCCGCACGGCGCGCAGCCACCTGCGCGCGCTCGCGGCGACGCACGGCCTCCCCGACGCGCGGGTGGACCGGGTGCTGGAGCTCACCGGCATCGATTCGGTGGCGCACAAGCGGGTCGGCGGATTCTCGCTCGGCATGGGGCAGCGGCTGGGCATCGCGGCCGCCCTGCTCGGAGATCCCGACGTGCTGGTTCTCGACGAGCCGGTGAACGGGCTCGACCCCGACGGCGTGCTCTGGGTGCGCGAGTTCGTGCGCGAGTTCGCCGCCACGGGGCGGACGGTCCTGCTCTCGAGCCACCTGATGAGCGAGATGGCGCAGACCGCCGATCACGTGCTCGTGCTCGGCCGAGGCCGGATCATCGCCGACGCACCGATCGCAGAACTCATCGGCGCGGGCGGCCGCCGCACCGTGCGGGTGACCTCGCCGGACGCGATCCGGCTGGGGGAGCTGCTCCGCGCCGAGGGCGCCCGCAGCACCCAGCAGAGCGGCGGCAACGAGCTCGAGCTGCACGGAATCGCGGCCGAGCGCGTCGGTGAGATCGCCGCGGGCCACGGCATCGTGCTGCACGCACTGAGCACCGATGCGGCCTCCCTGGAGGAGGCCTACCTCTCGCTGACCAGGGGAGAGCTCGAGTACACGTCCGACCCGGCCGCCGCGCAGCCGGTCGCGGCCTGAAGCGCTGCGACCCGATGCGAAGATCCGAGGAACAGAGGAAAACGACATGACCACCGCACTCATCGAACCCGCCACCGCCCGCGAGCCCGTCGCCCGTGAACACGACGTCAGCGGCCGCCTGTCCTTCGACGGGGTCCTCCGCGGGGAGTGGATCAAGCTGCTCTCCCTGCGCTCGATCCGCTGGTCGATCATCATCACCATCGTGCTGAGCTGGGGCGGCGCCGCGCTCATGGCTTCGGCGATGGCCGGGACCGAGTTCGCCACGCTTGAGGCGATGCCGGAGCTGCTGGTGCAGTCGGCCACGCTCAGCAGCATGTTCACCGTGCTCGTCATGGGGATCCTCGGCGTGCTCGCCGTCACGAGCGAGTACGCGAGCGGACTGATCCTCTCGAGCCTTGCCGCGGTACCGAGCAGGACGCCGCTGCTCGGCGCGAAGGCGCTCGTCGTGGCGGCGCTCGGCCTGGCGGTCGGAGGGCTCAGCACCTTCGGCGGCGGGCTCATCTCCGCGACGATCCTGGGGTCGGGAGCGTTCGAGGCGCTGGTCGAGCCGACGGTCCTGATCTCGCTGCTGGGCGCGACGCTCTTCCTGACCCTCTCGGCGCTCCTCTCGCTCGGCCTCGGTGCGCTGCTGCGCTCCAGCGCGGGTGCGATCGCGGTCATGGTGACGCTCCTGTTCATCTCGACGATCGTGTTCCAGATCCTCACGATGACCGGCTGGGAATGGGTGCCGACGTTCGCGCAGTGGATGCCGGCCGACCTCGGGCATGCGCTCTCGACCTGGGCCGTCACCGACCCGGAGTACCGCGGCGACGTGTCATACTGGGCCGCACTGGGCGGCCTCGCCGCCTGGGCCGTCGCGGCCCTCGTCCCCGCCGGCATCCTCCTCAAGACGAGAGACGCTGCGTGACCGAAGCCATCACCCTCACGCCGGGCGACGCGGCGCTCCCGCGCCCGCCCGGCGTGTTCCGGCGCTGGCTGGCCGAGCACCCGCGCGCCGTCGACTGGACCATCGTCGGCACCTATCTCTTCGGCTGTGCGCTGATGATGCTCTTCGAAGTCGTCGCAGGCTTCGTGGCCACCGACTTCGAGGGCGTCGAGCCGGAGGCGGTCTCCGAGATGCAGGCGCTCGCGCAGCACCTCGTCTGGCCCTGGACCCTCATGACGCTGCTCATCGTCGCGCTCGTGGCGACGGCGTTGCGGTTCCGCCGACGATTCCCACTGGCCGGGCTCATCGTCGTCTCGCTGCTGATGGTCTTCGAACAGGGCCTCCTCGTCGCGCCGAACTCCGTGGCACTGGTCTTCCTGCTCTACGCTGTCCCCGTCTATCGCAGCGTCGCGATGGGCTGGATCGGCTACGGGGTCGCCGTCATCGTGAATTCGCTGCTGATCCTCGTCGTGCCCTCCGGCTCATCGGGCGCCGTCGGTCCGGCCGGCATCGCGGTCGCGGATCCCGTCGGCGTGCGCGAAGGTCTGGTGCTCGTGATCATCAACGCGCTGTGGCTGCTCGCGGTGCTGATGATCGCCATCAACCTCGGCAACCGTCGCCGGTACATCGAGGCGCTCATCGACCGCGCGCATCAGCTCGCCCGCGACCGCGAGCAGAAGGCCCAGCTCGCCGCGGCCGCCGAACGGGCCCGCATCGCGCGGGAGATGCACGACATCGTTGCGCATTCGCTCTCGGTGGTCGTCACGCTGAGCGAGGCGGCCTCCGTCGCGATAGACGCGGAGCCGGTCGCCGCGAAGCAGGCGATGGATCGAGCCGCGGAGACCGGTCGCTCGGCGCTGACCGAGATGCGCCGCCTGCTCGGGGTGTTGAACGAGGATCGGGGCCCCGCGACATCGACGACTCCGTCCGCGGCCCCCTTGGCGCCCCAGCCGGGTGCGGCGCAGTTGGCGGAGCTGATCCGCGGCTTCGCGGAGGCGGGCCTCCGCATCTCCGTCACCGAGCAGGGTGTTCCGGCCGGCGACGCGGCGCAGCAGCTCGCCGTCTACCGGATCGTGCAGGAATCGCTGACGAATGCGCTGCGATATGCGGGTGCCGGCGCGGATGTCGAGCTGAAACTGATCCACGGGGATCTGACCACCGAGATCGAGGTCGTGGACTCCGGGCCGGATCGAGCCGGATCCGGCACGCCCGCCGCGCCGCACGACAGCGGCGCACGCAGGCCCATCCCCGGCAGCGGCCGCGG
>NZ_JBHSRW010000190.1:0-4499 GCF_042659205.1 Leucobacter soli | reverse complement strand
GGATCGCGGCCGGCCTCGTCGACGACGGCTTCCACCTGCGCCCCGCGCTCGGCGACCCGCTGCGCGGCGCACTGCTCATCGGATCGGGCACCCGGCCGGCGCCCATCCTCACCTCTCTCCACCGCTGGGAAGGAACTGCATCATGACGCAGGCTGCATCGATGACCGACGCCGGCATCCTCTACCTCGATCGGGTCGAGGAGATCCTCGATGACGTGCGACGGACGCAGTGGCCGAGGATCCGGCAGGCGGCCGCGCTCGTGGCCGAGGCGATCGCCGGCGGCCACGAGGTGCACGCCTTCGGCACCGGCCACTCGCACATGCTCGCCGAGGAGCTGTTCTACCGCGCCGGCGGGCTCGTGCGCGTGCGCCCGCTGCTCTTCGAAGGACTGATGCTGCACGCGAGCGCCCCGCTCTCGACCGCGCTCGAGCGGCTGCCCGGCCTCGCCGATGCCCTCGTCGCCGACCACGGCGTGCACGCCGGCGACGTCGTGATCGTCGCGTCGAACTCGGGCGGCAACGCCGTCACGACCGAGCTGGTGCGGTCCGTGCACGAGCGCGGCGCCGTCGTCATCGCGGTGACGAGCATCGCCCACGCGACCTCGGAGGCGGCGCGCGACTCCGGTCTGCCGCGCCTGCACGAGGCGGCCGACATCGTGATCGACAACGGGGGCGCCGTCGGCGACGCGGCCGTGGACATCCCGGGCGTGCCCCGCCGGGTCGGTCCGACCTCCACGGTCGCCGGTGCGGCGATCCTGAACGCCGTCGTCGTGCAGACGGCGGGGCTGCTGGCGGACCGAGGCGTGGTGCCCGAGATCTACGCCAGCAGCAACACTCGCGAAGGCGATGCCATCAATGCGGGCTTCGCCCCGGGGGCCGCGGCATGACCTTCGCGATCCGCGGCATCATCGAGGGCTTCTACGGGAGGCCCTGGTCTCACGGCGCCCGACTCGACATGATCGACTTCATCGCGGAGCTCGGCATGAACGTCTACGCGTACTCGCCCAAGGACGACCCGTTCCTCCGGTCCCGATGGCGGGATCCGCTGGACGACCGGAGCCGGCGCGCGACGCAGGAGCTCATCACCGCCTGCGGCGAGCGCGATATCGATCTCTGGTACTGCGTCTCGCCCGGGCTGACGGTGGAGTACGGCTCCGACAGCGAGGTCGACGCGCTGGTCTCCCGCTTCTCAGAGATCGCGGAGCACGGGGTGCGCAGCTTCGGGGTCTTCCTCGACGACATTCCGACGCGGCTGCAGCACACCGAGGATCGCGGCGCCTACGGCGACCTCGTCGAGGCGCAGCTCGACTTCCTCGCCAGGACGCACCGCGCACTCGGCGCGCGGGTACCCGGGGCGCGTCTGATCGTCTGCCCCACCCGGTACTGGGGACGCGGGGATGAACCCGGCATCTCGCGATTCGGCTCGGGGCTCCCCGCCGGCGTCGAGCTGCTGTGGACCGGACGCCAGATCTGCTCGGCCACGATCGATCGCGACGACGCCCGTCGCGTCGAACTGGCGTCGGGCCGCCGGCCGATCTTCTGGGACAACTACCCGGTCAACGACGTGGCGATGGCCGGCGAGCTCCATATCGGCCCGTTCCGCGGCCGTTCCGCCGACCTCGATAGTGCGGCGACCGGCCTCATCGCGAACGTCATGGAACTCGCCGAGGCCTCGAAGATCGCGCTCGCCACCATCGCCGACTATCTGCGGGATCCGGCGGGCTACGACCCGGATCGGAGCTGGGCCGCGGCGATCGAACGTCTCATCCCGGAGCCGGCGGATCGCGCCGCCTTCGTCGACTTCGCAGAGAACTCGCTGAGCTCCTGCCTGGCCGAGGACGACGCGCTGCGGCTGACCGCGGCATTGGACCGCCTCGCGTTCCTCACCCACCTGGGACGCCCTGAGGAGGGCGCCGCCGGACTCCTCGAGCTGGCCTCGCGCTATCGCACGGCCGCCGGGCGGCTGCGCTCCCCCCATTTCTCGGCCCCTCACCTCGCCGGGGAGATCCGTCCCTGGGTCGACGCCTTCGCCCTCGGCGCGGACGTCATCGAGCGGATCGGCCTAGCGCATCTGGACGGCAGCGCCGACGAGCCCGCCCGGCGGGCGGAATGGCTCGCCCACCGCGACCGCCTGCGCGCAACGGGTCTGCGCGTGTTCGGCGATGTCCTCGACATGACCCTGACCGACCTGAGCCGGATCCACACCACCACGACGTTCGAAGGAGAGCGCCCATGTCATCAAGATCGATCCCACGTGCACTAGGGGCCGCGGCAGCGGTCGCACTCGCCGCGACCATGCTCGCATCCTGCTCCTCGTCATCCGGCGACGAGCAGATCATCCGCGTCGCGATGGGCTCCCCCGGCGAGGCCCAGATCCGCGTCTGGGAGGCGGCCGGCGCGGCCTTCGAGGAGGCGAACGAGGGCTGGACGGTGGAGTTCAACTTCATGGAGGACGACCAGTACCAGACCATCGGGCTGCCGAACCTCCTGTCCAGCCGCACGCCGCCGGACGTCTACTTCGAGTGGGTCGGCAACCGCCTCGAGACGCGCAAGCAGGACGGCTTCACCGCCGACCTCAACGATGCCGTCGCGAACGGGCCGCTGGCCGGCATCTTCGACGAGGACGCCTTCGCGTCCGCGACGATCGACGGGCAGATCTCGCTCGTGCCGCACATCGCAGACGTGACGAACGTGCTCTGGTACAACACCGAGATCCTGGCGGAGAACAACGTCTCGCCGCCGCAGACCTGGGATGAGCTGCTGGCGGCCTGCGAGGTGCTCGACGCGGCGGGGGTCACGCCGATCGCCTCGGGCAACAAGGATCTCTGGGCGGCCGGCAACTGGCTCGCCCACGTCACCTCGCGCGTCGTCGGCGAAGAGGCGTACGACGCGGCGCTCACCGGTACCGCGTCGTTCGATGATCCGAAGTGGGTCGAGGCGTTCGGCTACGTGCAGCAGCTCGCCGACCGCAAGTGCATCAACGAGTCGATCAACGCGATCGACGACAACGAGGGCGCGCAGCTGTTCTTCCAGGGCAAGGCCGCCATGCACCCGATCGGCTCATGGCTCGTGAGCTGGGCGATCGACGAGGCGCCGGATCTCGACTTCGACTTCGTGAACCTGCCCGAGATGCCGGGCGCCGGCGATCAGAGCTCGGCGATCGGCGTCGTCACCGGCTACGCGGTCAACGCCAAGGGCTCGCACGTCGATCAGGCCGTCGAGTTCCTGGCACTGCTGAACAGCCCCGAGTTCGTGGAGCAGTTCATCGCCGCTGAGGCCGTGCCGATCACGCTCTCGGCGCAGGAGAGCACCTCTATCGACGCGCGCACGGCCCGCCTGATGGCGCTGCTCTCGGAAGCGGGCGCGGTCATCAGTCCGCCGGACACCGGGTACGACCTGGGCACGGCAGACGCCTTCTACCGGGCGCTCGCCGAGGTGATCGGCGGCCAGACCAGCCCGGAGGATGCGGCGGCGCAGCTCGCCTCGTCCGTCGGCTGATCCCCGCCGGGGGGGGGCCCGTGCCCGCCCCCCGCCCCCCCCCCCTATCCCGAGCAGCGAGGAGAGCGATGCGCCCCGAGCGTCCATGGATCCCGTACGTGTTCCTGGTACCCGCCCTGGCGGTGTTCGGCTTCGCCGTCGTCGTCCCCGTGCTGATGACCGGCGGCTACAGCCTCACCGAGTGGAACGGCTACGGGCCGATGACGTTCGTCGGGCTTCAGAACTACATCGAGCTGTTCACCGACCAGCTCTTCGCACGATCCTTCCTGCACATCGCGCTCTACATCCTCGCCACCCTCGTGCTCGAGGTCCTGATCGGCCTCTGCTACGCGGGCCTGGTCGACGCGCGCCGCGGCCGCTCGGTCTGGTTCCGGGTCGCCGTCTTCACGCCGGTGCTGCTGCCCATGGTCGTCGTCGCGGTGCTCTGGTCGTTCGTGCTCAACCCGGACTTCGGTCTGATCAACGCCACGCTCGAGGCGCTGGGTCTGCACGATCTCACCCGGATCTGGCTGGGCGACCCCTCGACCGCGCTGCTCGCGATCTGCGTCGTCTCGGGCTGGGTGTTCGCCGGCTTCTACATGACGATCTTCATCGCGGCCCTCGGCCAGATCCCGGCCGAGATCGTCGAAGCGGCGCGGCTCGACGGCGCGAACGAGTGGCAGATCTTCTGGCGCGTCAAACTGCCCGCGATCCGGCGCACGATCGAGGTCGCGATCCTGCTCTGCGTCACCGGCGGCTTCCAAGGATTCGATCTCTTCTACGTGCTCACGAACGGCGGCCCGTACCATGCGACCGAGATCCCGACCACCTACCTCGTGCGCACCGTCTTCCACAACGGCAACATCGGTTACGGCGCCGCGATGGCCGTGATCCTCACGGTCGTCGTCGTGATCTCCGGGCCGCTCTTCGCCCGGCTGCGCCGTCGCGCGGAGCTCCAGGAGACCGGAGGCCGCCGATGAGCACCTCCGCCGTCCGCCGCACCGGTCGCGCCCCGTCGCGCCG
>NZ_JBHSRW010000189.1:0-4548 GCF_042659205.1 Leucobacter soli | reverse complement strand
TTGGACGAGGGCGTCGAGCGCCTCCTCCGCGCCGAGCGCCGCCCACAGCTTCCGCGTCGCGATCGGGATGACCGGATGCAGCAGCTCGGCGAGGGCGCGCAGGCCCTCGGTCGCGGTGGCGAGCACGGTGCCGAGCCGCTCCCGGGCGGCGGGATCCTTCGCGAGCGCCCAGGGCTCCTGCTCGGTGATGTATCCGTTCAGCGCGTCGACCAGGTGCCAGATCTCGGCGATCGCCTCGTGGATCGCGAAGCGCTCGATCCGCTCGTCCGCCGCGGTCGCGGCCGACTGCGCCAGCTCGCGGATCGCACGATCGGCGTCCTGCTCCGCGCCGCGCTCCGGCATCACTCCGTCGAAGTACTTCGCGTTCATCGCGAGCACGCGACTCGCGAGGTTGCCGAATCCGTTCGCCAGCTCCGCCTGGTATCGAGCCGAGAGGTCCTCCCAGCTGAAGGATCCGTCGTGCCCGAAGGCGATCGCGCGCATGAAGTAGTAGCGGAACGCATCGGAACCGAAAGTGTCGGTGATCTCGTTCGGCGCGATGCCGGTGAGCTTCGACTTCGACATCTTCTCGCCGCCGACCAGCAGCCAGCCGTGCGCGAAGACATGCTCCGGCACCTCCAGCCCTGCCGCCATGAGCATGGCCGGCCAGATCACCGCGTGGAAGCGCAGGATGTCCTTGCCGACGATGTGGTTGCCCGGCCAACGGCGCTGGAACTCGACCTCGTCGGATCCGTAGCCCGTGGCGGTGATGTAGTTGAGCAGCGCGTCGAACCAGACGTAGGTGACATGCGACGAGTCCCATGGGATGGGGACGCCCCAGTCGAAGGAGGTGCGCGAGATCGACAGATCCTCGAGTCCCTGCTGCACGAAGGCGACGACCTCGTTGCGCGCACTGGCGGGCTGCACGAAATCGGGTCGCTCCTCGTAGAGCGCCAGCAGGCGGTCCTGGAACGCGCTCATCTTGAAGAAGTAGTTCTTCTCCTGCAGCAGCTCGAGCGGCTTCGAGTGGATGGCGCAGACCTTCTCGCCTTCGAAGGCACCCTCTCCGTCGAGGATCTCGCTCTTCGGCTTGAACTCCTCGCAGCCCACGCAGTAGAGCGCCTCGAACTCGCCCGCGTAGATGTGCCCGTCGTCATAGAGCTTCTGCAGGAACTTCGCGACGCCCTCCTCGTGGCGCGCGTCGGTCGTGCGAATGAAGTCGTCGTTCGAGATGTCGATCGTGTCGAGCAGCGGCTTCCACGCGGTCTCGACGAGGCGGTCGGCCCACTCCTTCGGCGCGACACCGTTCGCCGTCGCGGTGCGCAGGATCTTCTGGCCGTGCTCATCCGTGCCCGTCAGGAACCACGTGTCGTCGCCGGCCTGTCGATGCCAGCGCGCCAGCACGTCGGAGGCCACCTCGGTGTACGCGTGCCCGATGTGGGGGGCGTCGTTCACGTAGAAGATCGGCGTCGTGAGGAAGAACTGCTTGGGTTCGGGCATAAGTTCAATTGTATGGCGGATCGGCGCGCCGTTCGGCCGTATGACGGCTCGCCCACCGTCGCCGCCGCGGCGGCGCGGCACACCGGACGACCGGGAGCACGGATGTCACTCGGCGACGAGGATCGTGGGCTCGTGCCGCACGGGGAAGTTCACGGAGTTCGCGATGAAGCAGTGCTCGTACGCCTCGGCGTGGGCGGCGCGGGCACGATCCGCCATCGCCTCGTCCGCAACCGTCACGACCGGGCGCAGGACGACCTCGGTGAAGCGCCCGCCGAGGCCCTCCTGCACCATCGTCCCACGCGGTTCGTCGGTGTAGGCCGTGACGACGACCCCGGCTCGCACGGCCATGTGCAGGTAAGAGAGCAGGTGGCACTGGGCGAGGGCCGCGACCAGCAGCTCCTCGGGGTTCCAGCGATCCTTGTCCCCGTGGAAGGAGCGATCGGCCGACGCCTCGATCGTGTGCTCCTTGCCCGCCGCGCGCACGACGAGCTGCCTACCGTAATCGCGGTACCCGCTCGTGCCGGTTCCCCGGTTGCCCAGCCACTCGATGCCGACCGTGTACTCGTGCGTGTCTGCCATGCGCCCATCGTAGTGACGCGGCTGCAGGATCGCACCGATCTGCGGAATCGCACACGCGTGTCCCGGGTTCGCGGTGCGATTCCGCAGATCGGTGCGTTTTTGGTCGGGATCGCGGTCGCTCCCCTGCCCGGGATCGCGACGCAGCGGATCGCGACCGTGCCGGGGCGGCCGCCGGGAGTAGGCTTGCGCATATGAGCGTTGCCGAAGACCAGATCGCACAAGAGCCCCGCATCGTCACCGAGATCCCCGGCCCGAAGAGCCGCGAACTGCACGCCAGGCGCCAGGCAGTCGTGCCGCCAGGGGTGCACAGCGTGGTTCCGGTCTACGTGGAGCGCGCGCACGGATCGGTGCTGGTTGACGTCGACGGCAACCAGATCGTCGACGTCTGCGGCGGGATCGGCGTGACCACGATCGGGCACACCGACGACGCAGTCGTCGCGGCGGCGGCCGCGCAGCTGGGCAAGGTGACGCACACCCTGTTCACCATGACCCCGTACGAACCGTACGTGCAGGTCGCCGAGCACCTCGCCCGGAACGTGCCGGGCTCGACGGCGGAGCGCCCCTACAAGACGCTCCTCATGAACTCTGGCGCCGAGGCCGTCGAGAACGGCGTCAAGATCGCCCGCCGCTACACCCGCCGCCCGGGCGTCGCCGTGCTCGAGCACGCGTACCACGGCCGCACGGCGCTCACCAGCAGCATGAATCACAAGGGCGCACCCTACGCGCAGGGCTACGGCCCCCGCGTCGGCGACATCTACAAGGCGCCGAACTCGTACCCGCTGCGCGACGGCCTGAGCGGGCCCGAAGCCGCGAAGCGCACGATCGCCTACCTCGAGAAGATGGCGGGAGCCGAGGATCTCGCCTGCCTCGTGGTCGAGCCCGTGCAGGGCGAGGGCGGCTTCATCGTGCCGGCCGACGGCTACCTGCCGGCGCTCGCCGAGTGGTGCCGCGCCAATGGCATCGTCTTCATCGCCGACGAGGTGCAGGCGGGCATGGCGCGCACCGGCACCGTCTTCTCGATCGAGCAGTTCGGCGTCGAGCCCGACATCGTGCTCTCGGCGAAGGGCATCGCGGGCGGCCTGCCGCTCGCCGGCATCACCGGCCGCGCCGAGATCATGGACGCCTCGCTGCCCGGCGGGCTCGGCGGCACCTTCGGCGGCAACCCCGTCTCATGCGCGGCAGCCGTGGCGGTGTTCGATCAGATCGAGCGCGACGGCCTGCTGGCCCGCGCGAAGCACATCGAAGAGGTCTTCGGCGACGGCCTGCGCGGCCTCGCGGCGAAGCACTCCGCGATCGCCGAGGTACGCGGCAAGGGCGCGATGCTCGCCATCGAGATCGTGAAGCCCGGCACGCTGGAGCACGACCCCGAACTCACGCAGCGGGTCATCGACTTCGCGGTGCAGCGCGGCATCCTGCTGCTGAGCGCCGGCATCTACGGCAACGTGATCCGCTTCCTGCCCTCGCTGCAGTTCACCGATGAGCTCTGCGCCACCGTGGTGCGCGTGCTCGACGAGGCCTTCGAGGCCACCACCGCCTGAAGCGACGGATGACTGGCTCCCGGGCGGTCTGCGCAGAGGTGTGCTGACCGCGCAGAGACGCATCTGCAATCGGCCGACGTGGCACCGATCGATGACGGCACTTCGCTCGCCGAGGTGTGTGAATCGTGCAGTGCGCGAATAGTGCCCTGCGCCAAGCCTGCGAGCGGTGAATTTGCGCGGACGCACGCATGACTGCAATACTCAGCATTGCTTTTCTTTTGGGGAAGAAATGGGGAAGAGAAGCTCTCCCATAGAAAACAGAAGAAAAGATGCCGATGAAGAAGCTTCTCTGCACCCCGCTCGTCGCCGTGACCCTGGCCGCGCTGTCATTCGGCATGAGCCCGTCCGCTCCGGCCCCCGCACACGCCGCGAGCGGCGTGTGGTTCGATGCGAACGGCCCTCAGGCCGATCTGAAGGAGCCGCCTTCTACGGTGAAACAGCGCCGGATCGCCACGGCGAACGCCGACAAGCTGCTGCAGACACTGGTCACCAAAAAGCGGCTCAAAGGCTTGAAGCTCGACACGCCGGTCGCTCTCAAACCGGCGAAGAAGCGGGTGACGATGAAGCTGCTCGGTGGCAAAGAAGATGACCATCACGATCGATGAGATCACCGCGACCCGGAATAGTGGCGCCCTGGGCGGTTGGGCCGATGTCGAGGTGCTGGGTTCCGAGCTCAGCGGCGGGAGACTGCTGTCGGGCGTGGTGCTGAGCTTCACCCCGGATACGGCGAAGGGCTTCTACAGCCTGAGCGCCACGATCGACTCGGGGGCCGCGTCGGTAGAGATCGAGCAGCTCGCCGGCACTTCGTACGCCATCGACTCGCGGAACGAGGCGAAACTGAATCGCCCTGGGTTTCGTTCCTATCGGGAGGCTTACCCGGCAAGGGCAAGCGAGGGTGATTCCTGGCCAGCGTAATACGCCTGCTCGACCTCGACCGGCGTCCGATAGCCGA